>JALOPK010000091.1 GCA_025453925.1 Candidatus Eiseniibacteriota bacterium
GTCGGATGCTGGGATGGAGAAACATGGCAGCCAATCGAGTCACTTGGCTCAGCCGTTCCAACGCGCAAAGAATACGGCGCCTTGGAAGTTTTCCCAAATCCCTTCACATTCGATGCGACCATCAGCATGCGGGGGCCTTCCGGGATGCCGCACAGCGTGCAGATCCTGGACCTCCAAGGGCGGCTCGTCAGAGCACTGGATCACCATCCCGGCCCCTCGGGCACAGGGTGGGTGAGATGGGATGGCAGAGGCGTCGCAGGCATGCCGCTTCCCAGCGGCACCTATCTGTGTCGGATACGGAGCGCGGGCGGGACCACGAGCATCGCACTCATCAAGCGTCGTTGATCCGCAGTCCCCGGCAGTCACCACAGGGATCGAACAGGGCCTGAGCGTCAAGTCCGCGGGGCCATACTCCCTACATGCCGGCCTGGTCAGCCTGACCATGCCGCCTCCTTGGGCGGATTGCTGATCAGGTTTCAGTTCGGCAGCCGGCCGCCGACGAGGGCGCGCCCGCGTCGAGTTGGGGCGATCGTCGTCTCCACACTCCGGATTGACACTCTGGGGCCCATCGGGTAGACTGGGAGGCGTGAGAGGGGCCGGTGTCATGCGTTGTTTCCGGATCCGGCCCCGCCACGGGTCTGGCTCTACGCGAGCCATGCGCCAGGAGGTGAGCGATGCAGCGGCAGCGCACCGCCCTTCGAGCATCCGGTGTTTCACGAATCCCTTCTCACGGGCTCCTTACCCTCTGCCTTCTCCTGCTTTCTGGCCCGGTCCTCGCAGCACCTCCTCCGATCTCCGGTTCCCCGGTCCCTGACACCGGGCGTGCGGGAGAGCACTCCGCAACGGCTCGTTCGGGCCTCGATGGGACTGTCTGGTGCCTGTTGGAGTACGATGGAAGTCTGATTGCAGGCGGGGACTTCTCCATGGCGGGGGAGGTCTCCGCGGCCAACATCGCGCGTTGGGACGGGTCCTCGTGGTCAGCGTTGGGGAGCGGCCTCAACGGTGTTGCCTACTGCGTGGCGGCGTACGATGGGGACCTGATCGCAGGCGGCGAATTCACGACGGCGGGAGGCATGCCCGCGGCGAGAATCGCGCGCTGGAACGGGACTACGTGGGCCTCGCTTGGATCAGGAACCAACGCCGGTGTCCGGGCGCTGCTCGACCACCAAGGCACCCTTGTAGTCGGAGGAGACTTCACCGTGGCGGGAGGAGTCAACGCCTCCAAGATCGCCACCTGGAACGGTTCCCAATGGAGCCCGCTTGGCAATGGCTTCTCGGGTGGCTACAACAACCTCGGGGTCCGGGCGCTCGCGGTCTGCGATGGGCAGATCGTAGCCGGAGGCTTCTTCACCCATTCAGGGAGCGCGTACACCAACAGAATTGCGCGTTGGGACGGGCAGGGGTGGCGGCGATTGGGGGCGTGGACGGACGACACGATCTACACACTTCTCACCTATCGTGACCATCTCATCGCCGGATCAACCGTGTGGAACGCCGGCCAGGGGACATGGGCCAACTTGCTGAGACACTGGGATGGCACGATGTGGGGGGCTATGGGCAACGGGAGTCTTGATCCTCCCTTCCCCAATGCCGTCCGGACGCTGACGGTGTACGACCAACGCATCTACGCCGGTGGGCAGTTTCCCCGCGCCGATGGGACCGTCGTGAACTACATCGCTGAATGGAACGGCAGACAGTGGAGGCCTATCCATTGGTTTCCGGTGAGTTCGGGCATGAATGGGCCCGTGTACGCGCTTGCTCCGTACGGGGGGCTTCTCTTCGCGGGGGGCGAGTTCACCACTGCTGGCGGCGTGCCTGCTGAGCGGATTGCCGCATGGGATCACCACAACTGGAGTGACCCTGCGCGGGCGCCGTTGTCTGCATCCGTGGCGACCGACGAAGGCGTCGTCCCTGACACGTACCCGAATCCATTCGTCGACAGAATGACCGTGCGGTTCACGGTGGACGTGCCGACGCCCGCCAGACTTGACGTATATGACCTTGCCGGCCACTGGGTCGCGCGCCTGATGGATGGTCCGGTTGGCGCCGGCACGCATTCCATCACCTGGAATGGCTCGGATCACCGGGGCATCGTGGTGCCGCCGGGCACGTATGTGTATCGCCTGGCGCTGGAAGGGACCTCTCAGGCGGGGCCGTTGCTCAAGCAGCCGTGAGGCCTGGAGTTTCCTGTTGAGAAGCCGCCTCTCAGGTCTGCGCCCCTGAGAGACCGGTGGCCCGCGCCTCAGTCACTGCGCTCGGGTTGTCGATTCGCGGATGGAGAGCGGCGTAGTCTCGCCGCGAGCCGCGACGCCAGAAGGTCACAAAGGCCGAAGGCCAGGGACCCGATGCTGGTCGTCACGTGGCGTGCCCACCACCACCAGTAGGGACGGAGCCGTGGCGTGCCAAACCAACGGGCGAGGTCTGCGCGGCTCGGCGCGAAGTAGTTGAGCAGATCCAGCAGGCGAACGGGGTGGAACACGGCATCTTCCTGGAAGCGCCATTTCTGCAGGATGAGCCTCGTCAGGCGGCGCCGTTCCTCGATTGGCTGAAGGGTCCTGGCAGGGTCCACGAACGCCTTCACGAGTCCGCGCCCGAGCCGTGCGTGCCGGGCCGGCGCGCGGAGCCGCTGGAGCACCGGCGCCGGAGGGCCAATTCCGAACATGGCCTGCACGGCCGTGAATGCGCCGCTCGCCGCCGATTCCGCGCCCCAGGAGCGGGCGGTTGACACCATTCTCTCCCAATCCACTTCGCCATAGCGCTGCAATGCCATTGCAACGTCCAGCATCTGGGTCAACCATCCATCGAGGAGGATGCGGCGGGGCAGCAGGGGTGCCGTGGGGAAGTACCGCACCGCGGGGCAGTGCTTCACCGCGTGGAGGCACAGACCAAGAAGGTCGTCAACCGGCTCCAGCACCTGCACCAGTGCGGCGCCTATCTGCACGGGCACGGAACGGCCGATGAGCCCGGCCACGTCGATGGTGAACAGCGTGTACCGATGATCCAAGTTCCAGTGCAGTTCCACCGTGGATCCTTGGCCGCCTCCCATCACGCGTTCCAGGTGGAAGTGGTTTCGGTAGTAGTATCCATTCCCCAGGGTTCCCTTGCGAGGCACTCCTCCGAGGCGTTCGATGGCCTGCAGCGCCGATGGAACGTCACGACGATTCACCAGGACATCGATGTCCGCGAAGCGCCGTAACGAGGGGTTCCCATATACGTGTTCGGCCAAGACCAATCCCCTGAGAAAGACGGCGGCCGTACCTACCGCCGGGTACATTGCGTAGTGCCCTGTGCAGCAAGGCGCCGACATTGTTCCGCTCGGCCAGGAACTGCACGCCGCGCCAGACGATTCCCTGTTCCAGGTCGCGGAGTATTGCTTCCTGACGCTGGGCAGAGAAACTGGAACTGACTGCTGCAAGGACGAGGAGTTCTTCTCGAGTAAGGGATGTCGCTGAGGTCACACGTGCTCCTTGGGGGTAACTGGGAATCGAGGATAGTCTTGACCGCCGTGGGCGTCAAGCGGAGGAATGGGCATGCTGCTCCCGATCCGTGACATCAGCGCGCATCGAGTCCGCGCGCCGGCGACGGTTGCGCTGGTAGCGTTGTCCGTTCTCGCCTTCGCCATGCAACTGGGGAACGGGCTGACCGCCACGGTCTGGAAGGCGGGGGTCATCCCGTGGGAGCTCACCCACGCGGAGGCGATCGAACTCCCCTCCCGACTGCATCCGCTCCTTACTCCCCTTGCCTCGATGTTTCTCCATGGCGGGCTGATTCACCTCGCCGGCAACATGCTCTACCTCTGGGTGTTCGGACCCAATGTCGAGAAGGCGTTCGGTCGCACGCGTTTCGTATTGCTGTACCTCGGGGCCGGGGTGGCGGGCATGCTCGCCCACGCGTTCTCCACTCCCCATTCGGTCCTCCCGGCGGTGGGAGCTTCGGGCGCCGTTGCCGGGATTCTGGGAGCCCACTTGCTTCTGTACCCCCGCGGGAGGGTCAGAGCGCTCTTGTTTCTGGTGATTTTTCTGTCCATCGTGGATGTTCCGTCGCTCTTGTTGATCGGGGTGTGGGCGGCTCTGCAGGCCGCGGCCGGGTTCACCGGCGCGACTGGCTCCATCGCGGTGTTCGCCCACCTTGCCGGCTTCGTCGTGGGGTGCGTGGCCGCTCGCCATCGTCGACCGCCGTCATGACGCGCTGCGACCGTTGTGGGCGCGAGATTCTTCCCGACGCTCTCGCGTACCATGTGTGGATGTGGGTGGTTGCGCGCGTGAACGATGAACTCAGCGAAAGCCACTGGCCGGGACTCCAGGAGGCCATCGACGAGGTCGCGTACCGGCGGGGATCTCTGCCCGAGCCGCTGGTTGCCGCTGATGTACACTGCCGCCGAAGCTACCTCGTATGCCCCGCCTGCAAGGAACGGCTCCTGGCGAATCCCCTGGGGCGGGGCTGGCCGGACCCGGGGAAGTCAGAGGCCGAGACCTGACTCCTGATCCAGCGAGTCGTCCACGACGGCGGCGGCACCTGGGACGACTCCGGCCATTGCCTGCCGGTGCAAGGCCCCAAGCAGGCTTCGTTTCGCATAGGGATGATCGCGGACGATCGAATCCAGCCAGGATCGCGCGAGCGTGCGCCTCGACGCTGCGGAGAACTCGCAGATCGTGTTCGAGACCGGGAGTCTCTCCACCCGTGCCAAGCGCTGCAGTGAACGTTCGGAGACGAAGTAGAGTGGTCGGATGAGGCGGAACCTCCCCTGGAAGTACGCCTGAATGGGGAGGATTCCCCCAAAGCGGCCCTGGAGGAAGAGGTTCATCAGAGCGGTCACCGCCACGTCGTCGGAGTGATGCCCGAGCGCCACCACCGAACTGCCCAGACGTTCCGCAGTCTCGAACAACGCCTTCTTCCGATTCCACGAGCAGGAGAAACACGGCGACCGGCGCGCATCGGGTGGAGGCCTCAGGTTGGCCCGCACCGTCAGGAGCGGCATGTCCAGGCGTGCCAGCCATGCTTCCAGCGCATGAGCCGGGCCATCACCGACCGCGGAGTCGGCCACGTGAACGGGCAGGAGTTCATGCGTGTGCGCGTGGATCCGCCGCTGCCACCACAGCAGGTACAGAAGCCCCACGCTGTCCTTGCCACCGGATATTCCGACCACAATCCGGTCGGCAGGTTCGATCAGGCCGAAGGTTGCGGCCGCCTTATCGAGGCTCTTTACCAGCCTGAAGACCACGGACGATGGCTGCGCCCGCGGGTCGGATCGGGTCAGGTCTGCTCCCCGGGAGCCGTGGGAAGCAGAGGAGCGGGCCGTGTGTTCTCTTCGTTGATCTCAAGGCCCTCCGAAGTCATCACCATCCGGTAGATCACGTTCTCGGCGGCGGTCACCTGCCGCGTCATGAGATGCTGCACCGGAGGAAATCCCGGCACGTGGCGCGCATAGGTCAGGATCTGGTTCCACGAGCTCAGATTGCTGTGAGGCATCGGTCGTGCGAAGACCTCCCGGGGCGGCTGCCCCGGACTCCACGCCACGAGGTCCTTGAGCCGGTAGATCGGCCGGAGCCCCAGCGTCGCTCCCCACGTGGGCCAGTTGATCACCTCGGTGCGAACACCCCACGTCACGCCGGGAATCTGCACCAGATCATCGTTCTGCGTGAGCGGGTCATCCGTTCGCGAGATGTTCAGCATGGTCGCGGTATCCCCGCGGGTCCACCAGACCTGGACCACGCCGACGGGATCCCGGCCTTGGAGGATGGGGAACTCCTGAAGCTTCCGCCCCACGAAGAAGGACCCCACGCCCGCGATGATGAGGACGAGAGCGACGAGGACGCGCGCCAAGGTGGCGAGGCCAACCAGCACTCCGAGGAGCGTGCCTCGAGACACGTTTCGGCTCTTCCCGCCCTTCAGAGCGTACAGCCCCAACACAACCGCCAGGAGGGAGGCCCATACTATGGCGGGCAGTTCAGTCTGCAGGAAGTTTTCCATCGTCTCTCCTCCAGGGGAGGACCGCACCGGCGACAGGCTGTCGTCCATGGCGCATGTCGCCATGGGAACAGGCCGGACCTTGGTCCCCCGTCGTTCGGTTCCCGCACGCCATCACAACGGAGGCGTGATCTCACGGGGAGGCCTTGACTCGCATGGCTGCGCAGGCTACGGCCGGCGCAATGCGGGCTTGGCCGCCCACACGACGGTTGCTGTTGCCTATTTCTTACACGGGCCCCGCGCTGTCAAGACAGTCGCAGTCACTACCGCATGGACCTCCAGTCGATCACATGGAGCCCGACAGTGCGCGCGAGCTCGGCACCCTCGCTGAGGGGGACGACGTAGTGACCAGGGGCATGCGCATCGCTCCCCAGGGTGACCGCCTCCCCGCCCAATGCGCGGTAGCGCCTCAGTATCTCGATCGATGGGTAGGGCTCCTCGCAGCCGTGCCGGAGGCCCGACAGGTTCAGCTCGAGAACCCCCCCCCGAGACAACAGTCTCGCGAACATGCTGGAGAACTCCTCGTGGAACATCGCCAGAAGCGATGCGCCGGTCAGCCCGGGCACGTATCTCTTGACGTAATCGACATGGCCCACCACCCTGAACAGCCCGGAGTCGACCATCTGTGACGTAAGCGCCACGAATGGTCGGATCCGTGGTGCGGTGGCCTGCGCCTGCCTCGCCGGCGAGTTCAACCACTCCCGCAGGTAGAGCCCGTCGAGGTCATGGATTGATCCGATCACCAGGTCGAAAGGGCGAGACTCGAGAACCTCCCTGATGCGCTCCTCGGCATCCGGGCGGTAGGTTACTTCGAGGCCGATTCCCAGCGGCACGGGAGGCCTCGAGGCACCAAGGCGCCGGTGGCGGTCGAACATGCCTTCGAGGTCGAGGTGCATGAATCGACGATCAGTTGGCGCGGGATCACAGTGCTCGGTGGGACACACGCCGCCGAGATTCAGCTCTTCTGCGTGGGTCAGCACCCAGGAGAGGCTCAACTCCGAGTCCCCTGAGTACTCGGTATGAACGTGGCAGTCGGACAGGTTCGCGGGCATGGTGCACCTCGGAGGCATCGGCATGAGACTACGCGCAATCATAGTCAACATCGGCCTTGCCGTCACCAGCTTTCTGGTTGTCCTCGTCCTCGCGGAAGGCGCGCTGCGAGTCCGGCACGGTTCGCCCGCGCCGGCGCCCGCCCCCTCGCCGTACCGTACCGCCACTTCCCTTGGATCCCGTCTCATCCCCGGCGCCGACATGGAATTCCTGTTCGAGAGCACCCATACGCCGGTTCGCGTAACCATCAACCAGCACGGTCTGCGCGGTCCGGCGCCTCGGATGTCGCCGTCTGCGAAGAGGGTGTTGTTTCTGGGGGATTCCGTCACGTTCGGCTACGGTGTGGAGGAGGAATCGACTTTCGTGGGTCGAGTGCGGGAGGAGTGGCGTCGGAGTCTGTCCGACCGCGAAGCAGTCAACGGCGGCATCGAAGACGCCGGCATCGTCGAGGAACGCATCCTTCTGGAAGAGATCGGCGCTGAGATCGCCCCTGCGTCCGTGATCCTGTGCTTCTACCCGAATGATTCGCGTCCGCCCGTGGGCTTCTCCCAGGAGTACCTCTTGGAGGACCGTGTTGATCGCTGGCTCAGGACCCACCCGGCGGTCCTTGCCCGGAGCCGGCTGGCGTCCTTTCTGCATTTCCGCTACCGCGGTCTGCTCGCGCGCCTTCACCTCTACAATAGCCCGATCCCGGCGCGGTTCGCTTGGATTGACCTCTGGCGGTCCGGCACATGGCGGCATGACGGCGGTGCGTTGGATTCGCTCACATCGCTCGCCCGCTACGATTGGGGCGCTGCCTGGCATGGTGATGGCTGGAAACTCGTGGAGCGTGAGCTTCGCGCGATACATCAATGGTGCGGCTCGCGGGGGGTCTCGCTGAGGGTGTGCTACTCACCCGTCCAGGTGGAGACTGAGGGTCCCGCGGGAAGGTCGCCGCCTGCCGGGCGCTTGGAAGCATTGTGTCGCGCCATGGGCCTCGACTTCCTCGACCTCCTCCCGGCCGTCAGGGGAAATGCCGGCTGCTACCTTGATCATTGCCACTATACGGCGTTGGGCCACCGCATTGTCGCGCGCGCACTGGTGCAGTGGCTCGACGTGCCGGCGGGGGAGACTTCGCGAGCTGAGGGAGAGGCTTGACCGTTGTGGCCGCAGCCACCAGTTTGCATGACCGGGAGTACACAGGAGCCTGGTGGCCCTCCTGGACTTCAAATCCAGTGTGGGGTGGTAAACACGCCCTGGGTGGGTTCGATTCCCATGTGCTCCCGCCAGCGAGAGCCGGGTGCGCCCGTACCGGTGGATTACCGCACCGGTACGGGGCTTGTGTCGCAGGGATGCGGCGAGTAGATTGCCGGTGTGATGCGATTCTTCCATTCCCCTCTCCGACTCCACCTGCACCGTCTCCGGATACTACCATGCGGGACGGTTTCTGGGTGCCACGGCGATGCACGACAAGGCTGAACTCGAAGGCATTTTCATGCCCGTGCTTTCCCGGTGTGGGCTTGAGCTGATCCGCTTCACCGCCAGCGGGTCTCCCCGCCAGCCGGCCTTCATGGTCTATGTGGATCGCGTGGGCGGCGTGACGGTGGGGGAGTGCGTCGAGGCAGCGAAGGCCTTGCGTCAGGCGCTGACGCTGCACTTCGGCCCGGGCCGAGCGTTCTCCGTGGCCGCTTCTTCGCCCGGGACCGACCGGCTGTTGAGGGCGCAGAAGGATTTTGCGCTCGTTGCCGGGCGGAGCGTCGTACTCCGCGTTCGCGGCCCGAACGGCGACCCCGAGTTCGAGATCGTGGGACCGGTGCTTCGAGCCGATCAGGAGGGAGTGGTCCTGGGCGTCGGGGAGAACGGAACGGAACACTGCGTACCCTACGACAGAATCGCAACCGCCAAGTTGAAACTGCCGTACTCAGGGTAATCACGAGCGTCGACCAACCATCGTGCCGCGGGTATCCGAGACCACGCGCCATGCGTGACCAGAGCCCGCGAAGGAGTCCTGCATTATGAACTATGAGGTGCTCGAGGCGATTGGGCAGATTGCCCGGGAGAAGGAGATCGACCGCGCGGTCCTGGTGGAGACGCTCCAGGCGGGGCTCGTCTTGGCGGCCAAGAAGCGCTACTCCGACGCCAGGGATGTGACTGCGGTGGTTGACCTCGAGACGGGTGATATCTCCATCACTATGGTGCGCAAGGTCGTAGAGGCCCCGGCGAACCCTGAGCAAGAGATATCGCAGCAGGATGCCCGCGCATTCAAGCCCGACGCGCAGGTCGGCGAGGATGTCCGCGTGCCGATTGCGGTGGAGGAATTCGGCCGCGCGGCGGTCCAGGCAGCCAAGCAGGTGATCTACCAGAGAGTGAGAGAGGCGCGACGGGAGCACGTATACGTGGAGTTCAGGGACAAGGTCGGCCACCTGGTCAGCGGATCCGTGCAGCACGTCGAGCGAGGCAATGCTTCGGTTCTCGTCAACGCGGTCGAGGCGCTGCTGCCCTGGAGGCACCAGATCCGTCGCGAACGCCACGTGCAGGGAGACACCGTACGGGCAGTGGTCATCGAAGCATCCAACGCTCCACATGGACCGCAGGTGATCCTCTCTCGGGCAGCACCTGAACTCGTCTCGGTTCTCTTCTCCCTGGAGGCACCCGAGATACGCGAGGGCATCGTGCGCATTGAAGCCATCGCCCGGGAGGCAGGCGTCAGGACGAAGTTGGCCGTGTCTTCGCGGGAGGGCAGAGTCGATCCCGTGGGCGCCTGCGTGGGCGTCAAGGGCGTCAGGGTGCAGGCGGTGGTCAGGGAATTGGGGGGTGAGCGGCTGGACATCGTTCCGTTTACGGCTGATCCCGCGGTCTTCATTGCCCGCGCCCTCAGTCCCGCCAAGATCGAGAGGGTCGTACTGAACGAGCCTGACAAGAGGGCCATGGTGCTGGTGCCGGATGACCAACTCTCCCTCGCCATCGGCAAGGGTGGCCAGAACGTGCGGCTCGCCGGCCGGCTCACGGGTTGGGCGCTGGATCTGACGACGATGACCCAGCATCGCGAACAGCTTGGCGCGGAGATCGTGACTCCCATCGGAGTGGTGCGTCTCCCCGGTGTGGGCCCGAAGATCGCCCGCGAGCTTGAGATCGCCGGATTCGAGACCGTCCAGGATGTTGCCAAGGCCGGTGTTGAGGATCTCATGGCTGTGCCGGGTGTTGGGAAAGCGCGCGGACGGAGCATCCGGGAGGCCGCGATGCGGCTTCTCCGCGAAGCTGAGCAGGGGGCAGCCTCTCCCGCCCCCGACGGGGAACCGGCGCACGCCGACGTCACCCGCGAGGATGCGCCATCCCCTGCGACGAAACGCCGCGTGGCACGCCGACATGCGCCAGTGGCGGACATTGACGATGAACACGATGCCAGAGATACGGAAGGTGGGGTGTGACAGTGAGTCGTAAGCGCGTGCACCAGGTTGCGAAGGAGTTCAACATCTCCTCAGAGGCCCTGATGGAGCTGCTGCGTGGCATGGCCGTTGAAGTCAAGAGCCACATGAGCACCGTGGATGACGACACCGTAGCGCGGGTCAAGCAGCACTTCGATGCCGAGAAGGACAAGCTGCGCGAGGAAGCCGCGCGGAAAGAGAAAGAGCTGGCGCGTCGCCGGGACCAGCATCGGCCACCGGAGCCGGTGGACACTCGGGGCAGAAAGGCGCCGCCCAGACCGCAACACCCCCACCGCGACCGGCACGAAGACCAGGTTGCGGTCAAGGCGAGCGTGAAGAAGGTCATGGCGCTCATGGAGTCCGGGAAGCGTGGGCGCAAGCGCCGGCGCAAGCTGCGCGAGGAGGAAATCGCGGTCGGGGAACCAGAGGTCTCCCAGGTCCTGACTCTCCATGATGCGACGGTCACGGTCGGGGAGCTGGCGCAGTTGATGGCGCGCTCGCCTGCCGAGATCATACAGATATGCATGGGCCTCGGCGTGATGGCCACCATGAACCAGAGGCTGGATCAGGATACGATCGAGGCCATCGCGGACGAACTGGGCTATGTCGTCGAGCGCCCCGGGACCCCCACGGAGGCCGACGAAGAAGAAACCGGCCCCCGGCCCCCTGTCGTCACCGTGATGGGCCACGTCGATCACGGCAAGACATCGCTTCTCGACTTCGTCCGCCGCGCGAATGTCGTCGCGGGAGAGGCGGGCGGCATCACGCAGCATATGGGAGCGTATGAAGTGGTCCTGCCCGAAGGCCGCATCACGTTCATCGACACTCCCGGGCATCAGGCGTTCACGTCGATGCGCACGCGGGGTGCCCAGATCACTGACATCGTCGTTCTGGTGGTATCTGCGGGTGAAGGAGTCATGCCTCAGACGATCGAAGCGATCAACCACGCGAAGGCGGCCCAAGTCCCGATCATTGTGGCGATCAACAAGATCGATCTCCCCGATGCAAGCCCCGACACGGTGCGGCAGCAGCTCGCGAGCCATGGCGTGATGGTGGAGGCATGGGGAGGCGAAACGATTGACGTGCCCACCAGCGCCCGCACCGGAAAGGGTGTGGACAAGCTCCTCGAAGCAATTCTCCTGCAGGCGGAGATGATGGAGCTCAAGGCGTCGCGGGGAGGGCGCGCAGCAGGTGTCGTGATCGAGGCCGGATTGGAGCTGGGACTGGGGCCTGTGGCCACGGTCCTGGTGAAGAGCGGAACCCTCCGCGTCGGGGACGCTTTCGTCGCGGGAGCTTACTGCGGCCGGGCACGTGCGCTCATCGATGAGAGGGGCACCCGGCTGACGGAGGCGCCACCCTCGAAGGCGGTGCGCGTTGCGGGTATAGAAGGGTCACCGCAAGCAGGCGACCCGTTCCAGAGCATGGCCGATGAACGCGCGGCACGAGAAGTTGCTGAGCGCAGGCAGGCGATGCGACGCTACAAAGGCGGCGGGCTCCCGAAACGAGCTACATTGGACGACTTGTACCGGCAGATCCGGGAAGGCGAGATCAAGGAACTGCGTCTCGTGATCAAAGGCGATGTGCAGGGTTCTCTCGAAGCAGTTGTCGAGTCCTTGACCCGTCTCGGCACCAGCGAGGTGCGGGTGAACATTCTGCACCAGGGGATTGGTGCAATCACCGAATCCGACGTTCTGCTCGCTTCGGCCTCCAAGGCGGTGGTCATCGGGTACCACGTGCGCCCCGGTGCCCGCCCCCAGGAAGTGGCGGAACGCGAGGGCGTCGAGATCCGAACCTACAGGGTGATCTACGAATGTGTCGATGACATTCAGAAGGCACTGGAGGGACTGCTTGAGCCGGACTTCGAGGAGGTCACAGTCGGTCGTGTGGCGGTTCGCCAGGTCATCCACCACCCGAAGGCAGGCACCGTGGCGGGATGCTACGTGCTCGAGGGCTCGGTCGACAGGTCCTCGAGGGTCCGCGTCCTGAGGGACGGGGTCGTCATGGCCGATTCACGGATAGGATCGCTCAAGCGGTTCAAGGAGGACGTCCGCGAAGTGCAGGCCGGGTACGAGTGCGGCATCGTCGTCGATAACTTCGGTGATGTGCACGAGGGTGACCAACTCGAGATCTACCGAACGCAGGCTGTTGCCCGCACCCTGCACTGAGCGTCTCTCGTTGGACATCTTGTGCGCGGAGATCGAGCTCCACTTTCCCGACAGCGGATCCCTGAAGGAAAAGAGGATGGTCCTCAAGGGGACGAAGGACCGCCTCCGCGAGCGCTTTGGCGTATCGCTCGCGGAACTGGACTTCCAGGATCTCTGGCAGCGCACGCTCTTGGGTATCGCGCTGGTCAGCAGTGATGCCAACGCCAGCAAGGCGGTCTTCCAGCGGATCCGGGATCACCTATACGCCGATCCGAGGATTGTGATGCTTCGGTTTGACGAGGAGTGGCGATGATCGACGTACGCAGGCGAGAACGCCTCGGAGCCTTGCTCCGGCATGAGATCGCCTCGGTGATCGAGATTCGCATGTCCGACCCACGCGTGGGCTTTGTGTCCGTCACCTCGGTTCAGGTGGCCGCCGACCTCGGCACCGCGAAGGTCTTCGTGTCGGTCTATGGGGACGACGACGCCACCACCGCGGCGCTGACCACCCTCCAGGGCGCGGCGTCATTCATACGGAGCGAAGTCGCCAAACGGGTCCGACTTCGTCAGATGCCGGCGCTGCGGTTCGTCCAGGATGATTCCCTTCGCCGCGGCGCCGTTGTCGACCGGCTTCTGCACGAGTGGCACGAAGAAGCTCCCCCCGGCCCCTCCGAATAGACTAGGATCCTTCCACTGGATGGCATTGTCGCGGTAGCCAAGCCACCTGGTCCGACCTCCCACGATGTCGTTCGTGCGGTGCGAAGGCTTTGTCCCGGAACCAAGGTGGGTCATGCGGGAACCCTCGATCCCTCTGCCTCGGGCGTCGTGGTGATCTGCCTGGGCACGTACACTCGGCTGGCGTCCCTGTTTCTTGACACGGAGAAGGA
>JALOPK010000431.1 GCA_025453925.1 Candidatus Eiseniibacteriota bacterium
CCTCGCTTCTTCGTCGAAGACAACTAACGCCCCCGCAGGCCGTGCGCAAGAACCCCCGCCCGGGAACGTAGGTTGACGGCGTCAAGGGGCCGGGGCGGAAGCCGGCTCAGGTCCATGGTCAGCACCAGCCAGAAGGCCTCGCCCCGGCCCCTGACCCCGGGCCGTGGGGCCCTTCGTCGTGAGACCACGTCAAAGCCAAGGCGCTCGTACTTCTCTACCATCCTTGCCCGGGAGGTCATCACGACGCCATGCACCCGCGTGACTCCCTCGACCGCGAGCAACTCGAACGCGGCGTGCAGCAGCGCCCGGGACAAGGCGGCCTGGCCACGATAGCCCGCCGCTGTGTTGATGTGGAGGTGTCCGGGGAACTCCCGCCAGGGCACGCGCAATCCCCCGCCGCGAAGGTATGCAACGCCCAGTCCGAGAAGCGGTCGGAGGGTTCCAACGTCGAGAAAGTACCTGCCCTTCACGAGGCGTGCCAGCACCGGGACCAGCACACGGCGTCGCCACCGGCGACGGTATCGCGCCGTGTCCGCGCACGCGAACACGTAACCGATCAGCGCATCTCCCCGTCGCGCCACCACGATCGAAGACGGCTCGATGTCGGTGTAGTAGCTCGTGAACAGATCGGCAAAGAGTCCACGATCGATCTCCTCGCGGTCACGGGGATCATAGGGCGTCACCGTTATCGCGTGCATGATCCGAACCTCGCAGACCAAAGACCTTCCAGAATGTCGGCCGTGTCACGCGCCGCCAGCGGTCGACCCTGGCGGCCCATCCGGTGCGCCATGCGACGCAACAGGCGTGGCCGGCGCATGAGTTCGACGACCACCTCCGCCACCTGCGGGGCACCGGGCACTCGAAACGCCGAGCCTTCGCGCACCAGTATCTCGGTATTCGCCTCCTCGTGACCGGGGAGAGGATCGACGATGAGGGATGGGAGGCTGACCGCGGCGGCCTCGGCGACGGTGAGGCCGCCCGGCTTTGTGACGCAGACGTCACTGGCGGCCATGAGATCAGGAATCCCGTCGGTGAACCCGAACACCCGTGCCGCCGGGCAGCGGGCGGCGAGCCGCTGCCGAAGCCGCTGGTTCCGGCCGGCGACCACCACAACTTGAGGAGGCGGCATGATCCCGAGCAGCCCGACGGCAACCTCCTCCATGGGTCCAATGCCCAGGCCTCCGCCTAGAACGAGAACCCGGAAGGGTGCCGGGTCAAGCCCCATGCGAAGCTCCGCCTGGGCACGGGTACCCGGGGCGCCGAACGCGGGCGCGATGGGGATGCCGGTGAGATCCACTGCCCGCCGGGGCACGCCCCGGGATATGAGAGCCTTCCGCATCTCGGGGCGACCGACGAAGTAGTGGTCGGCGCCGGGAACGCACCAGAAGGCGTGGAAGTGGTGATCCGTGACCAGGATCGACAGCAGGGAATCCTGCACAGCAGCGGACCGCGAGAGTATGCTGGTCAGCGGATGGGTGGACACCCATACGCCGGGGTTCTCCCCGATGCATCGTCGCAGGCTCCTCCCTCCGGGACCCGCCACTTTGATGGCCGCGTCAAGCAGCCGAGTGCTCACCCCCGGCTCCCGGCCCTTCGCGTACACCCACCGGAACGCCCACGGCGTGCGAGAAATGGTGAACAGGTACCCGCGCAAGAGAGCGCTCACCAGAGCCCCGGGAAGGTAGGCATCCAGAGGGATCACCTTCACGTGAACCGGTCGTGCCCGGGATTCCCAAGCCTGAGCGATTGCGTCGGCGGTTCGGGAATGCGCCGCCCCAAACGGGACAGTCAGGATCACCACGGGGCGCTGCATTGCCGCGGGTGCTCGCGAAGGGTCATGCGGGAGCGAATGCGCGTCCCCGGGGAGCATCGATGGTGCCGCAACAGCGAACTCCCCGTCGGATGAAGGGGCGCTACTCGCCGGGCGGCTCTTGACCTCCTTCACTCGCGGGACGACTCTGCTTTGTTCCAGGTTGGATGAACACGCCCCGTGAGCGTCTTTACCCATCCGACCAGCGCGGCCGCATTGACGAGAAGGAAGTAGAACGGGAGACTGAACAAGCGGCTACGCTTCCCGGTGAACTGAAGCATCCCGCCCACCAGTCCCGCCGCGAGGAATCCTACCGTCGCCATCCCAAGCCAGACGTGAGTTCCCCGCGCCATCAGAGTGAACACCGACACCGCAAAGGCGATGAGGAAGAACGGCACCATCCAGCGAAGAACCTTGTGGCTCCATATGCGCCACGCCATGAGACCGGAATGGAAGGGGCTCAATAGGTGGGCATGCCGGACCAGCGTGCGAATGGCAGTGGCGACTATCCGGTTCTTGCGCCGAAATTCCTCCGCGGCGACGGTCGTCGTGCTCTCGAACGCCACCGCCAGTGGCTCGGAGACGATTCTGTAGCCCTGAGCGTAGACATTCAGGCTGATCAAGAAGTCATCGCTCAACTCATCCTGGACGGGCCTGAAGAGCTCCCGCCGTATCGCATAGATGGCTCCATCGGCCCCCGCCACGGAACCCGAAAGGCTCTCGCACCGCTTCAAGTACTCCTCGAGTCTCCAGTAGAGCCGCTCACCCCTCGCGGTCGCCGCGGTGCAGCTGTTGCGGTAGATCTTACGGCCGCAGACGCAACCGACTTCCTCATCCGCAAAATTGCTGACCAGATATCTCACGGCCGACCGATCAAACATTACGTTGGCATCGCACAATACCACGATGTCGGTGTCTGCCTGCGGGACGACCGTATTCAAAGCCCGGGTCTTGCCGCCACGGCATGGAAGCCGCTCAAGCCTGACTCCTCGCGGCGCGTACTCGCGCACGATGGCATCGGTGCAGTCGGTACTGGCGTCCGAAACAACCACGACAGAGAGCTTGTCGAGAGGGTAGTCGAGGGATAGGGTGTTTTCGATTTTCTCACGGATCACCCGTTCTTCGTTGTGCGCGGGTATCACGAAAGCGACCGCCGGCTCGAATCGGGCATCCTTCATCACCCGCTTGTTCCGCAGCCACCCGATGACCGTGATGCACACGGGGTAACCGGCATACGCATAGACGGTCAGAAGGACGCTGACAAGCAGAAGTGTTTCCATGGCAATCAATCTACGTGCATACGAGGATTCGGGATCCAGTGCTCCCGCCATTCCTGACGAGAAGGTGTACACCGGTCGGTCGGTCCGGTTTCCCTACCCGGCCGCTGGAAGGCATGTCCCGTGTGTTCCGTTTCGAGCAAGTCCCGATGATCTGCGTTCTACACTGTTGCGGCCCACCCCACCAGACCGTTCACTGCCTCCGTGACTTCGGAGACCTCGATTCCCACGAGGCAGCGGCGCTCCGGGCATCCCCGCCGAAGGCGCTTGTCGCACGGCGCACAGTCGAGAGCCCTCCGCACCACCATGCTGTGGGTGCCCACCGGGGAAAAGAGGGTGGGGTCGGATGGCCCGAAGATGGCAACCGTGGGAGTCCCCACTGCAGCAGCGAGGTGCAGCAGCATGCCGTCATTGCCGACTGCCACACGGCAGCGGGAAAGCACGGCCCCGGCCGTGCCGACGTCAGTCGCCCCGATCAGTTCCGTAATGCCGTTGGTG
>JALOPK010000432.1 GCA_025453925.1 Candidatus Eiseniibacteriota bacterium
GATTCCGTCGCATCCGACTCCTGCGCGGCCGCGTGGGAACTCACCGAAGGATGGCCGCAAGGTCTGAAAAGACTCCTGGCCCGTTTCCCGGAGGCGGCGGGCGCACGGGAACTGCGAGGCGCGCAAGAACCGGGTATTCACCCGGGATTGCCCGACGCCGCAGTGCTTCCAGACGGCTCCGATCGTGAACTCCTCTTGGCCGCAGCCTTCCTTCCCGCCATTACGCCGTCTTCCGTGGATGAGGTGACCGGCGTGCCCGGCATGTGGGAGCGGGTGGCGGCTCTGGCCTCGGCGAGCCCGCTATTCAGCCATGCAGGGCGATTCCGGGTGACGCTAGAGCCCATGGTCCGGCAGCAGCTCCAGGCGCTGGCTGTCCGGGAATTGGAAGGTCGTACTGTCAATCGATACCGCCTCACTGCGGGCCGTCTCTTGGAGGCAGAAGGAGATCTCTCTGGGGCATTGGAGCGCTACCTGACCGCAGGGGACGGCACGGGCGTCGCCAGGATCCTGCGGGCCACGGGGCTCACGCGGCCGTCCCGGTGGGATCCTACGAGATTCGTCTCACTGGTCGACCGGCTCCAGGCATGCCATGATCTCAACCCCGAGAGCGTCATCGTGTGCGCGGTCGCCACCTGGATCAGAGGCGAACGTCGACGATCCGGAATGCTCTGCCGCGAAGCTCTGCAGCGGGCGCGCAGCGAGGGTGACCGCATCCCTTTGCTGGTCATCTGCGCAACGGCGGATTGCATGAACGGTGCCGGTGAGGATTCCTGGGAACAGCCCGAACTGCGGGACCTTATGGACGACGATGCTCTTTCGTGGACCAGAGTCTGGAAGGCCCGTTGCATGCTCAACCTCGGCCTCCTGGCCGAGGCGGAGCGCCTTCTGCGTGGCGCAGAGAAGCGACTGGCCCGCGGGGGTGACGTGTTTCACTCCCGATGGGCCCGCATCTGCGAAGCCGACCTCCACACCCAGCGCGGGCACTACGGGCGGGCGCTGATCGCGCTGGGCAACTCCTCCGGTCCGACAGGTGCACCCGATGCCGTCCTGGACATGCGAATGCTGGAACTCTGCGCGGCCCTCCGGACGGTCATGGGCGAACCACATGTGGCCCTGGCGGACGCACAGGACGCGCTGGTCATGGCAAGGGTATTGGGCGCGGACCAGCGCGCCGGCGTACAGCTGGCGTTGCTGGCGAGCATGGCGTTCAACTCCGGGGAGTTGAGCATGGGAGAGGCCTGGCTCCGCGAGGCGGAGGCACTGCTGAAGACCTCGGAGTCGGTACAGGATGCAGTGGCCATGCTCCATGCCGCGAGAGCACGCGAGGCATGGGGTCTTGGCCGCGTCGAGGACGCCGGGCGGTGGTGGAGCGAGTGTCTGAGAAGCCGGGCGTGCTGGTTCCTCGGTGCCTGGCATCGCCTGGAGGCGGCCGTCGTGTTCTGGAGGGCCGGGATGTTGAAGATCGCCCGCGAGGTGGTGGTGGAGACTACCCGCGAGGCACACGCGCGAGGGGCCGATCACGTCATGACGAATGGGCTTCTGCTTCAGGCATACATCGCCGATGATGACGAGTCCAGGGGCGATGCATCCTCGCTGCTCGATAGGTTCTTGTCCGCTATGGAACGGGGAGCGTATCGCTTCTTTCCCGCAGCCGACCCGCCGCTTGTCCAGTGGGCCCGTTCGCGCCGTGCCAGGGAACCAGCCCGAGACAGCCTGAGCTGCGGGATGCCCGATGCCGGGTGCCTGGGAAAGACGGCAAGGGTCGAGGATTCACCCCGCACGATGGGCGCCACCCTACGCATCTCGACCCTTGGTCCGCTGCGCATTCAGATCGGCGATCGGGAGATCGATGAGGATGTGTGGAAGTCACGGATGAAGGCTAAGCGCCTGCTGGAACTGATACTCTCCTCGCGATCATACCGCGTCAGTGCCGATGAGGCGGTAGAGTTGCTCTGGCCCGACGCCAGGCCGGGCCGTGGACGTCACCGCCTCCAGTGCACCGCCAGTGATCTGCGTAGAGTGCTCGATCAGATCGGTATCGGAGAGTACCTGCACCTGCGCTTCCGGCAACCCTTCTATGAGCTGGCATTCGATCCCGGGAGAGTGACCATCTCCCACGAGGTCTTCGAGCAGCTCAGCCAGGAAGCCCTGGCGGGACCATTCAACGAGGAATCCGTGACAATTCTCCGGCGCGCCGTGGCGCTCTACCTGGGAGAGTATCTGGAGGACGCCAGATATGACCGGTTCACGGATTCCCGGCGCCATTACCTCGCCCAGCGCATGGGACAGATTCTGCGCGCGTTGGCGAGCGGGACCGGTTCTCCCGAAGAAGCTCTTGTCTGGTGGCAACAAGCAGTTGACCATGATCCCTACGACGAGGAAGCCTACCGCGGCCTCATCCATACCGCGCATTCCATGGGCAGGCCGGAACGGGTCGCTGCCGGTCTTGCCGCGCTTCGGGAGCGAATTGTCGATGAGCTAGGCCTCCCGTTGCCGAGTTGGGCACTGACCGTCGCCACTGCCGGGGGTGGCCTCCTTCCCCCCGGCTCATACCTCTCGCCACTCGGATCGTAGGAGTCTGCGACCAGAAAGAGCCGGGGCGCGGTGCTGGCCGAATGGGCCGGACCCGACGCTACCCGTTGGTGAAGGGGAAACAGTCGCGATCGGGGGGCTGGGGACCGTTGCCGGTCCCCAGCCCCCACACCACCGGACGTGCCGGTCGGCATCCGGCGGTTCACGAAGTACGCGCGAGGCGCTGGTGTTCCACCAGAAGACCACCAAGAAGTCCGGCTACCACACCGACACCAAGGCATGCGAACGCATCCTGGCAGCAGCCCTGGAAGCCGGCCGGTTGGTGTGCGGCGCATCCTTCCCGACGTCCTGACCACTATTCTAATATTAGTCGTCATGACGCCGAAGGGCGACGCCCGAAGAGGATGAAAACGGCGCTGCAGGTTGCACTGCACGCCATCGCGGAGCGTCGGGAACACCGCCTGCC
>JALOPK010000092.1 GCA_025453925.1 Candidatus Eiseniibacteriota bacterium
ACGACCACATGCTCTCCGACCGACAGCACATACTCCAGATTCCGGTCAGCGGCCTGGCAGAAGATGCACGCCGAAGGCTCGGACGAGCACCCGACATACTCCATGCGCCAGGGCGCCCAGATTCTCTCCACGTCAACTATCCATGGCTGCCAGGACCCGCTCGGTCTCCAGAAGCTCACTCATCGTGTTGATCCCCAGCGGGGCGCGGGGCGCGCCCATTGAGAGGGCGCCGACCCGGCAGTCCGCCAGGAACAGAGATCCTACAACATCGGTCAGATAGAGCTCGCCCTGGCTGTTGTCGGCAGTCAGGAGCTCAAGCTGGGGGAAGAGCACGCCGGGGGCGAAGCAGTACGCGCCGGTGTTGACCTCGCTCACCGCCTTCTCATCGGGGGAGGCATCGGCCTCTTCCACGATACGGACCACCCTCCCGTCCGATGCGCGGATGATCCGCCCGAAGCCCCTGGGATCGGGCAGGTCCGCCGTGAGGATGGTGACCGCATTCTCTTCCGACCGGTGGTGCGCCACCAGTCTCGCGATCAGCGCGCCGGAAACGACCGGCGCGTCGCCGCAGAGGACGGCGACATCCGAGGCATAGTCCGAGAGGCAGGGGCGCGCCCATCTCACGGCGTCGCCGGTGCCCCGGGGAACAGGCTGCTCGGCGACTTCGGCGCCGAGGCCGCGGGCGCACTCCGCCACGCCTGGCGTCGCCGGACCGGCGATCGCCACGATGAGGTCGGCGCCTGCCTCCCGTGCTGCCGAGATCACGTACTCGAGCATCGGTCTGCCCCGCAGAGTATGCAGCACCTTGGGCAGATCAGAGCGCATGCGCTTCCCCTGGCCCGCGGCCAGAACAATCGCCGCGAACCCCTGGCGCTCACAGCTCAACGCGAATGTCTCCCCCAGTGCCGATTGTCCATAGATTGTCGATCAGCCGGGTCGTGCCCACACGCCCGGCCACCGCAACCATGGCATGGTGGTCAACGGCATCCACCGGGCGGAGCGTCTCACGGGAAACGACATCGCAATACTCCACGCCAAGGCCAGGGAACTTTCCCATGAGCTGCGACATCTCGTTGCGGATGGCGGCGGAGCGCCGCTCGCCCCCTTCAATCAGGGTCTTCGCCGCCTGCAGCCCCGCGTAGATGCCCAAGGCCTGCACGCGGTCGGCGGGGTTCAGGTAGGAGTTGCGGGAGCTCATGGCCAGCCCGTCAGGCTCGCGGACGGTGGGGCACACGACAATTTCGATATCGAGGTCGAGTTCCTTCACCATTCGATCGATCAACAGCACCTGCTGCCCGTCCTTGCGGCCGAACGGCACCACGTGAGGCGTCGTGAGGTTGATCAGTTTGAGGACGACGGTGCCGACTCCGCGAAAGTGATCGGGCCTCGTACGACCGCACAGCAGCGCGCCAAGAAGTGGCCAGTAGACGTACGTCTCGTGAGACTGGCCATAGATCTCATCGGCTGAGGGAACGAACAGCGCGTCGACTCCGAGGGCGGTCGCCTTGGCGGCGTCGTTCTCGAGATCGCGCGGGTAGCGACTCAGATCTTCCGTGGGGCCGAACTGGATCGGATTCACGAAGAGCGAGACCACCACGGAGTCCGCCAGGCTGCGGGCGGTCCTCATGAGGCGAATGTGGCCCTCATGGAAGTAGCCCATGGTGGGAACCAGAGCGACTCTGCCCTGTGCGCCTCGTCGCCAGGCCCTGATTTCATCCTTGGTTCGGAGTATGTCCATGCATCACTCCTCGGAGTAGGTTTCGTGAGAGGCGGGGAAGCGCCCCTGCTGCACGTCACCGGCGTAGGCCGTGACCGCGTTATGTATTACTTCAGCCAGGTTAGCGTACCGACGAACGAAACGCGGCACCCGTGGGCCGCCGAGGCCGAGTAAGTCGTGGAGAACAAGAATCTGCCCGTCGCACTGCGCGCCTGATCCGATTCCGATGGTGGGGATCGACAGCGCCGCGGTGATCTCGGCCGCTGGCCCGGGCATCACGCACTCCAGCACGATGGCAAAACATCCGGCACGCTACAGCTCCTTGGCGTGCGCGACAAGGAGCGCACTCTCGTGATCGCTACGTCCGGCCACGCGGTATGAACCGGTGAGGCGGACGCGCTGAGGCAGCAAGCCCAGATGGCCCATGACAGGGATGCCGGCATCCACCATGGCCTCCACCACCGCGGGGCGAAATCCCTCGAGCTTCACCGCCTGGCATCCACCGTCGCGCAGGAACTGCGCCGCATTCTTCAATGCCCGGGCCGTGGAGAGATGGAAGGAGAGAAACGGCATGTCACCGATCACCATCGCGGACGCGACTCCCCGGGACACGGCCTTCGCGTGGTGAATCATCGCATCCATGGTCACGCCGACGGTATCCGGAAGCCCGAGCACGGCGGGACCGACCGAGTCACCAACGAGGACGATGTCGATCCCCGTTCTGTCCAGCACGCTGGCGGTCGGGAAGTCGTAGGCAGTCAGGGCAGTGATCTTGCGACCTTCCTGCTTCCACTTCCGGAGCATCTGGGGAGTCACTCGCGCGCTCATAGTTCGTCCTCCGGATCCGCGCCGGGGATCCAGACCTGCATGCCTGCCTGCGTCTCAGCCATCTTCGCGATGAGGCGTTCGAGTTCCCGGTCGTCAGTGCGATAGTCAACCTTGTTCGTATCTACGACCAGCACCGGCGAGGCAGTATACGTGAAGAAGAAACGGTTGTACGCCTCGTTGAGCGCTTCGATGTACTCCCTGCTGATGCGCTTCTCGAATGACCGGCCGCGCTCCTTGATCCGTTGCATGATCACTTCGGTCCTGGCTTGGAGGTACACGACCAGGTCGGGCTGGGCGGCGGACTTCTCCAGCACTTCCGCGATGCGTTCGTACAGGACCAACTCCTGATCATCGAGGTTCAGCCGGGCGAATATCCTGTCCTTCGCGAACATGTAGTCGCTCACCACCATGTCCATGAACACGTCGGCCTGGCCGATCTGCTGCTGCTGCTTGAAACGACTCAGGAGGAAGAAGACCTGCACTTGGAAGGCGTAGCGCTCTGGATCCCGGTAGAAATGAGCGAGAAAGGGGTTTTCCTCGACCTGTTCGAGGATGAGCCGGGCATCGAGCCGTTCCGCGAGACGGCGGACCAGGCAGGTCTTCCCAACGCCGATCACGCCCTCGATGGCCACGAAATGCTTGTCACCTACCACCATCACACCTCGAGTCTTCTGCCCGGGATCCCCGGCCGGCGGCGGCGGACACCCCCGGCCGCGCGCAGGAAGCGGTAGCCCGCGAAACGAACACCCGTCACCGGCGAGCAGATATCGGGGTTCAGGTCGAGCAGCGGCGACAGCACAAACGGTCGGCGGGCAATGCAGGGATGCGGGAGCGAGAGACTTCGATCACGACACACATGATCACCACAGAGCAACAGGTCAAGATCTACCGTTCGCGGGCCCCAGTGGGCGGCCCGTCGCCGCCCGAGCCTACTCTCGATTGTCTGTAGGACCGCCAGAAGACCGGATGCGGCGCCGCTCCAGCGGATCTCCGCCACGGCATTGAGGAAGTCAGGCTGACGCGTCATGCCCAGAGGACGGGTTTCGTACATCGGGGAAAGCCGCGTGGTGGGCGACACGCGGCGCAGATGCATCACCGCCTCACCAAGCGTGGCCTCCCTGTCGCCGAGGTTGCTCCCTAGTCCTACATAGGCGCGCCGCCGCGTGGTCATGGGGCACACCCTCGGCTGCGGGAGACCCCGACCTCGACGAAGTCGAGGGTTCCCCGAATCGGTACCCGTGGCTTCCGTACGACCACGTCGACCCGCTCCACCGGGAACTCGGCCAGAACGTCCTGGGCGATGACATGGGCCAGCGTCTCCAGAAGGTTGAAGACCCTGGCCGTGACGACGTGCTCCACCAGTTCGTACACTCGGCCGTAGTCGGTGGTGCTGTGGAGCTTGTCTGTCGCAGCGGCTCCCGCGAGGTCTCCGAACATGGAGAGATCGATCTCGAACCGCTGGCCCAGCTCCCGTTCGGCGGGGGACACGCCGTGCGACCCATAGAAGACCATATTCCGCAATGTGATTCTGTCCATGATCATGACCCGTGCGTTCACCGCGCCTCGTCCCGTTGACCGTCACTGCTCACGTGCACTCAGAGGGAATCGAGACGATAGCGCCTATTGAGACTCTGTCAAGACCAAGAGTGGTCCGATCGAGGCCTCGGAAGGAGTCCCACGATCAGTGCCCGACCCGGGAGCGAAGCACTTCCGACCAGTGAGCTCCGATTGTTGCCCAGGAAAACTCCGCCGACAATGCCCTACCTCGGGCCGCCAGCCGCGATGCCCCGCCCGGGTCCCGTCGCAGGTATTCGAGGGCTTCGGCGAATTCCTCGCCGGATTCGGCCCGAAGATAGTGAATCCGGGGCTCCATGCCCAGGCCTTCGACCGCGACCTCGGTCGCGATCACCGGTTTTTCCGCCGCAAGGTATGTCAACACCTTGAGCCTCGTGCCGCTTCCTGCCGTGAGGGGTGCCACGCAGACATCAGCGGCGGAGATCACGGGCCACACGTCTTCCACATAGCCCGTGAAGACCATTCCCTCCCGCACACCCGGCAGGGCCGGGCCGCCGGCAATCACGGCCGTTGCCTCCATCCCGCGACGGCGGGCCTCCGGTAGCCACTCACGCTGCAGCACGGCGATGGCATCCGCGTTGGGGGGATAATCGGTCTTGCCGAGGAACACCACATTGGGATGGGGAAGATCCGCTTCCGCCACCTCGGCTGGGGGAGGGTCCATCCCGTTGGGGACGATCTCGACCTGCG
The DNA here is from genome assembly GCA_025453925.1 of Candidatus Eiseniibacteriota bacterium. Classification (GTDB taxonomy): domain Bacteria; phylum JAFGKV01; class JAFGKV01; order JAFGKV01; family JAFGKV01; genus JAFGKV01. Next base: position 4,811 of record JALOPK010000092.1, read on the forward strand.
GGCACGCTGGCCCGAGGAGATCCCTGAGCCGCCGTCCGTCGGCGGGCGATACGGCGATGAGCAAATCCGCATGCCGGTACCACGACCGTTCCATCAACCGCACCGCGGCCGACCACATCCGTTTCCCCCGGCTGGCCAGGACGATGTGTTCGATGTTGTTCACGGTGACCGCCAGGGGGCAGCGGGCTCTGGATGCGGCGCGTGCCGCGGGTAGAGTCCACAATCCTTCTGAAAGGACAAGCGCCGGACCGAGCGCGCGGGCCGCGCGTACCATCCTTCCGGCGGCTGACGGATGGAGATACCCCAGCACGCCCGGATTGAACCAGGGGATCGTCCAGGGCGCACGCCAGGGTGGCGCCTCGATGAACCGGGGCACAGCTCGAGGCGCGGGGCCGGGGCCGATCAGATGAACCTCGATACCCACTCCCCGGGCGGCCAGTGAGAGGATCCGTTGGCGGTTGCCCGCCCCCTCGGGCACCAGAGGATGCCAGACCAGATCGGCCACGACCCTGTCCATCGCCCTCACTCCCGCCGGACCAGGCGCACGCCTGATGGCCGGCCTGACCCGTCAACGTCGCCGCAGGCGACCAGGGAATAGGACGCCGTGACGTCGGGCGCGAGCGTCAACGGGTTGTCGCTGAAGAAACGGATCTGCTGCACCACCCAGGTGAGACCGCAGGCCTTCAGCGCGTCGGAGGCGCGCCCTTGGGTCTCGACCTCCACCCCGGCCGCGGAATCATGGATCGCCAGCCATCGTGCCGAGACGGCCCGGGCGGCTGAGTCTGACTGTTGACGATCGTAGCGCAGCAATGAGGCCGCCAGCGAGACGACCACGAATGCCGGCATCGCATAGCGGCGGAAGGGGCGAGTGCCCAGCATCGCCCGCATCGTGAGGTAGGCCAGGAGCCCCACGAGGCCCCCCACGAGCGCGCCCTGAAGCGACGGGAGCCGGAGCACCACGGATCGAATGGGGTAGAGGAAGTCCAAGGCCCTATTCTGGGCTGCCGTGAGCTGCACGAAGCCCGCCAGGGAGCAGGCCGCCGCCGGCCACCAGGGGATCCGTGCGCGCGCAGTGGTAGCCAGGGAGCCCATGGCAAAGGCGCACCAGAGGGGAAGCAACGGTTCGACGTACCGTCCGCGCACGAACTGTGCCGCCTGCACTCCCGCCAGCGTGTGATTCGCCGCAAGGAGAATGGATGCGCCACTCACCAGCAGCAGTGGCGTCAGCATGCGACGCGCCGGGCAGGCGGCCCGCATTCGCCGGTCAAGGGCTCCCGCGGCGAGTCCCGCCGTCCCAAACACGACATAGAGCCCATACTGAAGGCTCCAATACCCACCCCACGCGACAGCGAACAGGAACGGCCACGGCAGCAGAGCCGCCACCGGTTCGAGCATCGTGCCGCGGGTGAGGTCAGCCAGATCAGGTGTCAAAGCCCGTGCGATCTCTGGAGGATGCCCGACGGCCAGTGGATCGTTGAACGAACATGGTGGATTGAGGTGTCGCACGACGAGATACGCGACGATGGGCGCCATTCCCCCCAGAGCGGCCAGGGCCGCTCGCAGCGAGAGCTTGCGGCCGGCAATCAGAACGAAAGTCGCCAGCACGACCGCGCCGCCTGCCGCACGGGTCAGGGACGCCGCCGATGCGGCGAGCCCCAGGAACACCGCGGCGGTCGCGGAGGGGTGTGTTCCCCATCGGGCCGCGGCGAGCAGCCATGCGGCCAGGACCGGGCCGAACAGGTTCTCACTCAACAGGAGACCACTGGTGATCACGCCGGACGGCAGAAGTCCCACGGCGCAGCCGCCCAGCACGCCGGAGGGCGCCCAGAGCGGACGGGAGAGGGGCACGATGGTCGAAGAAATGACCGCGTTGAGGAGCCTGCTCAGAAGGTAACCCGTCTCCCGGGAACCCATAGCCGCTCCTATGGAAAGCAGGCCCGGGTAGAGCGGGGGATAGGCCAAGGAGAGCAATCCCGGGTGACCTTCCGGTTGCCGCGCCGCCAGGAAGTAGTCTACTTCATCTCCCAGCACGGTCGGCGTGTCGGCAAACATCGCCATGGCAAGGCGGGCCGCCAGGGCGACGGCCCAGGGAATCAAGAGATCAGATCGTCCTGTTCCCATTCTCCATGGTCCTCCTGCCGACGAGATCGAGTAGGCGATGCCAGTCCCTCCACTCAAGGCCGCGGACCACGAGCAGCACGACAAGGTATGTCAGGACAGCCAGCGGCGCCGAGACGATGAGCCAGCGGCCTTCGGGGTGCAGGGCCTGCACACCGAGGCACACGGCGCCTGCGGCGACGACTGGCTTCACCGTTGAGAACAGGAGGCTCCGGGCGGGAACGCGCATGCCCGCTTTGACGATCATGAGCGTGAACCCCACCAGGGAGCTGAGACTGAAGGCCAGGGCTATCATCTCACTGGAGACAGCCGGACTCGTCATCCAAAGCCCCGCGAGAAGGCACATGAACACCACCAGAGCCCCGCCGTGGGCGATCAACAGCCGGAACGACTTCTCCTGCGTGAAAAGGGAGATCCTCACGCAGAGGGTGAGCGTCGTCGCGACGAAGGCGGGCACCAGGAGTCGTGTCAGGACGGCGGTCCTCTGGAATGCAGCGCCAACCACGGCGACGACCAGAGGTTCGGCATAGCACACCACGAACATGGCGACGGCGAACACCACGATGTTGGTGTAGCGCCAGACGTGGTGCATCGTGCGCGAGAACTGCACGCTGTCTCCCGTGGCGTGATGGTGGACCAAGGAGGGAATGGAGGTCTCGCCGATGAAGAAGGCGAGCTGCCTCGCGAGCAGGAAAACCATGAACGCTACCCCCAGAAAGCCCAGTTCGGCCATGTCATTGAGTGTATGCCGGCCTAGAATGAGCGCGACTCGATTGCTGAGCACGAAGGCCAGATCCGCGGCGTAGCTGATGAGCCCGAAGCGGAGGAATCGCCAGTAACTCTGCGACAGGGGCTCCCGCGAAGGAGGGAGGAGGCGAAGGGCCGACTTGAGAAAGATGGCGAGGGTCAGGGCCGCCGACCCCACGAGAGCCAGGGAGATGCCCAGGCGTTGCAGCGAAGGAGCGAGCATGACCAGAAGGAGTATTCTCAGCGCTGTGAGCACTGCCGTCACGGAGGCATAGCGCACGAGAGCTCCGCCCGCGTACAGCAGCGTCTGCACCGACTCCACCAGGGACGAGCCTATCGCCGCCGCGAGGGCGAGGGCATACAATCCCGGGTCGGGGACCAGCGGCGTCGCCGCCACGAACACGACGAACACCGCGACTTTGGCCCGCAGCGAGGAGAAGAACAGAGGCCGCACCTGGCCCCTTCCGTGGGCCAGCAGCTCCGGGACGTAGCGCCGCAGCAGCATGGAACAGCCGACGTCCAGCACACAGACCATGGTGAACACCGACGAGTACAGGTAGCTGTAGAACCCCATCCCGCGGGGGCCAAGCTGGCGGGGAATGAGGGCGGCGGCCAGGAGCGAGAGGACGATTGCCGCGGCTCTGCCGGCCAGCAGGGCCAGAGCCCTTCGCGCCATTCTCGGTCCTGATGCGACCTGTGTGGACATGCGCACACCTACGCCGTCGGGGACTACCCCTAGAAAAAGGGGGCTCGAGACGGTCTCGAGCCCCCGCCAACCCACGGGACCTGACCTTGGATCATGCTTGTAGCAGTGGGATATTCGTTTCCTGCGCCCCCCGTCGCAACGATATTCTGACGGTGCCGCCGTTGTGGGTGGGCCACTCTCCCACGGAACATACGAGGAGGAACCCTGCCGTGTATCGCATTGCCCTTGCTCTCGCGCTGCTCACGTCGGCATCGCCCGCCGACTCCCCGTCCCGGGTGGAGACTCTCATCATGGCGACCACCGATCTTCACTGCCGTCTCCTGCCTGAACGTGGACGCGCAGGGAGCCTCGCCGACGTGGCCGCGGTCGTGCGCAGACTCCGCGAGGAGTCACCGGAAGCCGTACTCCTCGATGCGGGAGACGCATTTGAGGGCAGCCCCACTGCGGACTACTACGCTACCGTTGACACTGTGGCGCCCCACCCGCTCGTCGCGCTGATGAATCGTATGGGCTACTCCGGAATGGCCTTGGGCAATCATGAGTTCACCTATGGCCTGAACCTGCCGAAGCGCCTCGCGGCGCACCTCTCGTTCCCCATGCTCGCCGCAAACGTTACCGCTCCCTCAAATGCGTGGCAGACCCACACCATAGTGGAGGCCGGGCCCGTCCGCATCCTCGTCATCGGAGTCACCACGCCGGGGACCGCCCTGTCCGAGGGCCCTTGGCTGAACGGCGTGCGGTTCGATGACCCGGTGCCCGAGTTGCGCCGAATCATCCCAAGACTCCGAAAACTCGAACGTCCCGATATCGTGTGCGTGCTCGCCCACACGGGGCTCGGTGAGGAGTCGACGGGATCCGGCGCCGAGAACTCGGGCATGACCATCGCCCGGGCGGTCCCCGGGATCGATGTGCTATTCCTGGGACATACGCACACGAGCGTTGATGCACGCATCGGCTCGACGTTGGTGCTGCAGGCCGGTGCCCGGGGCGCATGCGTGGCCACCGCCCGGCTGGCTATGGAGCGGAAAGGCAAAGGATGGAAGATCGTCAACCGTGAAGGCGAGCTGGTGCCCGCCGACGGACCGCCAGACTCCGCGGCGGTGGCCCTGTGCCGGGCGGCCGAGGAGCCGGTCGGCCGGTGGCTCGACGCCGAGGTGGGGACGTTCCATGCGGGTGTCTCCGCAAAGGACGGGGCGCTCCGGCTTGACGGCATCTCGCGGCTGATCGCCGAGGCGATGATGCACGCGGGGAGCGGCGACATCGCGCTGGTGCCCCTGCCCCCTGAGAGCCTGACCCTGCCCGCCGGGCCTGTTCGCCGCCGAGACCTCTACTCCCTGCAGCCCTACCTCAACCGGCTGGTGACTGTACGCCTGTCGAGCTCCCAGGTCCGCGCATGTCTGGAGCAATCCGCGGCCACCTGGGCGCCCTATGCCTTTGACGGCGCGCAGCAGCCTTCTCCCGCGCCGGGGAAACGGTTTGACTCGTTCCTGGTCGCAGGCGGGCTCACATACGTGCTGGACTACACCGCCCCGGTTGGTGAGCGGGTTGTGTCGCTCCGGCGGGATGCCGCGCCGCCGTCCGACTCCCTCGATGTGGTGGTGTCCAGCTACCAGCACACCGGGGCCGGAGGATTCGATGTTCTGCGGACTGCGCCCGTGGTGGCCCGCACCGATGCGTTTCTCAGGGATGTACTGATCGAGCATGTGGCGGATGGCGACCGTCCCGAGGACACCGCCGAAACATGGTGGAGCAGCCCGTCCTATCGCGGGAGCTGGGCACAGCCCGTCCTGGACATGCTCCTCGCCCGCTCGGGGC
>JALOPK010000433.1 GCA_025453925.1 Candidatus Eiseniibacteriota bacterium
TTGAGGGCAGTGACCAGAAACCCGATCCAGCCGGCAAAGGCCACGGGATGCAGCATCAACTCCATGCCGGCCGGCGTCGACCCTTTCACGAGGTGCACCAGGAAGACGAACAGCAGCGAGTCGCCCAGCATCAGGGCGCCTTCCGCCTGCGCGGCGGGCACGAAGGTTGACATCGCGATTCCGATGGCGGCCAGGGGAATGGCGAGCACCATGCCCGTCAGCGGCCCGGCGACGCCGACATCCAGCAGCGCGCGACGATCCTGGATCGGCGTGCGGATCTTGATGAATGCGCCCAAGGTTCCGAACAGGAAGACCGGCGGCAGCACCGGGATGAAGTATGGGAGGGTCACCCCGAGCCGGTGTCGGCGGCACGCGAAGTAGTGCCCCAGCTCGTGTCCCAGCAGGATCGTGAGAAGCGGGATGCTGTATGATAGGCCCAGTGCCATGTCGGATGGGTCGCGGAGAGGGTTTCCCCCCTGGTTGAGGCTCCCGCCGAACGTCGTGGTCAGAAACGTCAGCACGAGCAAGGCGAGGTGAATCATGCGAACTCCTTCGTTGGACGCGCAAGATGGTACACCAGGGACGCGCGGGCAATGCCGGAGGGACAGCCAGTCGGCAGCCAAGGAAGCACGAAGCGACTGATCGTCGCGGTTTCCACCGCTCCCACGGGGCAAGGGTCTGGTGCACGGACGGTGTTGGAGCGTCGTAAGGCGCGACAGGGTGTGATCAGATCGTGACTGAAGTCACTCCCACGTGGGCTGCAGTCGCGGTTCACACCGCTCCCACGGGGCAAGGGTCTGGTGCACGGACGGTGTTGGAGCGTCGTAAGGCGCGACAGGGTGCTGTCGTCTGACCGTATCATGACTGAAGTCACTCCCACGTGGCCTGCAGTCGCCGCCCAAGCCGCGGTGAGCCTGCGGCCGCTGCCTGCACACGTCCGGGGAACGACGGCTCTCCTCGCGTTTTCAGAGCGGAGAGCTGATAGCCGAAGGCCGGCAGCCTATTGCTCGCGAGGCCATTGCCGGCGATCCGCGGACTCACTAGTTTGCGGGTCGCTTTGCATCTCGATCGAGCCCGCGCAGGGTCGTAGCGGTTTCCATTGTCAGGGAGCGGTACGTGACATTCGCCGAGGCACAGCAGTTCCTGTACGGTTTCGTGAACTGGGAGCGGAAGGGCGGCCGGCCTACCGATCCCGGGGACATCGCACGGTTCCGGGGGTTCCTGAACTCCCTGGGGGATCCGCACCGGGGGTTCGAGAGCGTCCTCGTGGTGGGGACCAACGGCAAGGGCTCGGTATGCGCCATGCTGGCGGCCATGCTCCGGAAAGCCGGGAGACGGGTCGGGCTCTACACCAGCCCGCACCTGGTCTCCCTCACCGAGCGCATCCAGGTGAACGGTCGGCCGATCTCCGAGTATGACTTCGCCCACGGCGTGGGTGAACTCGCCTCCGCGCTCGGTTCCGCGGCGGCCGATCTCGACGGGTATCGGACCACCTTCGAGTTGCTCACGGCACTGGCCTTCACGCACTTCAGCCGGGCCGGCGTAGACATTGCCGTGATCGAGGCAGGGCTCGGCGCCCGCCTGGATGCGACGGCAGTCATCGATCCAGTCCTGAGCATCATCACCCCCATTCATCTTGACCATACCGCGACGCTGGGTCGCACGCTGGCCGTCATCACCCGGGATAAGGCGGCGGCGATCCGGAGAGGCGTGCCTCTGGTGACCGCACCCCAGCTTTCGCCTGTGCACGCCGTGCTGCGCGAGGAGGCCGAGGCGGCTCGGCCCGCATCCTGGACCCGGGTGGGAGTGGACATCAGGTATCGTGGGAGGCCCGGGGCGGACGGGTTCCATGCCGTGTCACTCCGGGACCGCGGCTGGCGATGCACAGTGGACCGCGCACCCCTGCGAGGAGCCCACCAGGCGGCGAATGCGGCGACCGCGGTGGCGGCGTTTCGCCGGCTCACTCCTGAAGCCTCACAGGAGCTGGTGCGGGAAGGTCTTGCTGCCACCCGGTGGCCGGGGAGGCTCGACGTCCAGCCGGGCCGGCCGACCATTCTCCTGGATGGAGCCCACAATCCCCACGGCGCCCGAACCTTGGCGCGGTTTCTCGACAGATGGGATTATCTGCAGGGTCGGCCACGCGTGGTCCTGCTTGCAATCAGCACGGGCAAGGATGCACGCAGACTCCTCGAGATCCTGCGCCCTCACGCCGACACTCTGATTGCGTGCCAGGCGGTCGAGCAGCGGGGCCTTCCCGCCGAGGAGGTTGGGCGGATGGCCTCCGCGGCCGGATTCTCCGCCGTCGCAGTGAAGAGACCCGATGAAGCATTGGCTTGTGCCCGGCGGGCCGCCGGGAGCGACGGTGTCGTCATCGCCTGCGGGAGTCTTTATCTGGTGGGCGCCGTCGCGGAGGCGCTGGGGCTCCATCAGGACTGGTGGCATTGACGAAGACGGCTCCCTGCGGCATGAGGATTGCTAGATCTGGTACCTTAGTGGGAATCACCTCGGGGAAGACGTCTCCGCGGTCTCTGTTTGCTGTTGACGATTGGAGGCCCTACTGTTATTCTTAGGGTTGTTCACGGACTATGCCCGGAAGAGCCGGGTGGAATCAACCGATTCGTCATACGGCCACGAAGGCCAGGAACCGTAGAAAGGGAGGGTGCGACTATGCGCCACGCGTCACGGCTGGCGGCCGCTGCGGCGGTCATGCTGGTGCTCGTACCTGCCACGGGTTTGTCTGCGCCCCGGTATCTGTTCCCGCACACTGCGGCGGAAGTGGATCCCGGTCCCGCATTCGCACCCGCGTCACGTGACTCGTCTTGGATCTTCTATGATGACGGGACGCCCTACTACTACTGGACTTTGGCCGCGGGAGACCGCGCCGCGGTCCGGTTCACGGTTCCGCCTCCCAGCCAGCAAGACTCGTCGGAGGTGCTGTCGATACAGGCCATGCTGTACGATGCCACCGGCCCCGGCAACACGGTCACGCCGACGCTCTATGCCTCGCCGGGCCAGCACCTATGGAATTCGTTCATTGATGTCCGCTTTCTCGATCAGCCGAACCCCGGCTACCAGCAGGTGGAACAGGACATCTGGGTAGGCTACGAGTTCCTGTCCAACGCGCCGAACCCACTGGGCGACGTCGCGACCACCAGTCACCGCAGCTACTTCTACGAGGGCGGCGCCTGGGTCCCGACGGACGACTCGGATCTCATGATCCGCATCTGGTGGGGCCAGGATGTGCCGGTCGAGCTTTCCTCGTTCTCGTACGAGGTCGCCGATAACGGGATCCTGCTCCGGTGGGATACCCAGAGCGAGACCGAGAACTTCGGCTTCCGCCTGCTTCGGAGCACGGAACTGCTTGGGCCATTTGCTCCGGTGAGCGATCTGATCCCCGGCGCCGGCACGACCATCGTGCCTCAGCACTACGAGTTCTTCGATACCGGTGTCGAGTGGGGCAACTGCTACTACTACTTCCTCGAGGACATCGACCTGTCCGGAGCCTCGCACCGTAGCGGCCCCTTGGCGGCGGTGTTCGGCACGCCGGTCGAGATCCCGGTGCCGACTGCACGGCTGCTTGACGTGTCGCCCAACCCCGTCACCGAAGAGGCGCGCCTGACATTTCGCGTGGCCGACGGTGATGGTTTCCTGAACGGCGGTTCCGAGCTTTCGTCGCAGCGGGTCGAACTCGCACTGTACGACCTGCAGGGAAGGCTCGCCAGGAACCTCTACTTCGGGCAGGTTCTCCCTGGCACCTACCATGTCACCTGGGACGGGACGACTGATGCGGGTCAATCCGCACCGCC
>JALOPK010000093.1 GCA_025453925.1 Candidatus Eiseniibacteriota bacterium
TGCGCCGCAGGTCTACCACTTCGACGAGGCAATGTCACTGGTCGTCATGGAGAACCTCGCGAGCATGGAGGTCATGCGCCGGCCGCTGGTGGCACGCAAGCGCTTCCCCCATTTCGCCGACCACATTTCCACCTTCCTGGCGCGCACCCTCTTCTTTACGTCCGACCTCTACCTCACCGGCGTTGCGAAGAAGGAGTTGCAGGCGACCTTCATCAATCCGCACCTCTGCAAGATCCAGGAAGACTTTGTTTTCACCAACCCCTTCATGGAATCCGCCGAAAACCGTTGGAATCCCCACCTGGATGCGGAGGTGCAGGCAGTCCGCCGCGACAGTGAACTCAAGTTGGCCATCGCCACCATGAAGGCCGGCTATATGACGAAAGGGCAGGCGCTCATCCACAGCGACCTGCACACCGGCAGTATCATGGCCAACGCCGAAGCAACTCGCGTCATCGACCCGGAGTTTGCCTTCTTCGGCCCCATGGGCTTTGACATCGGCGCCGTGCTGGAAAACCTGGTGCTGAACTACCTGGCACACTTTGCCCACACGCCGGATCCGGCGGTCCGTGGCGAATACCAGAACTACCTGCTTTCGCTCGTGCGCGCGGTCTGGAACGGCTTTGCGGCCAAGTTTGATGCACTCTGGGCCGAGAACAACTGCGGCGAACTGGCGCCGCCTCCCTACTGGGACTACCCAGGCGGCGCCGACGCCTTTGCCGAATTCCGCCGCCGCTACATTGCCGACCTGCTCCACGATACCGCCGGCTATGGCGGCTGCAAGATGCTGCGGCGCATGATGGGCATCGTGAGCGTCTGGGACATCACCAGCATCGCCGACCTGGAACAGCGCGCCATCGCCGAGCGCCACGCCATTCGCATCGGCCGCCGCTGGGTGCTGGAACGCAACCAGATCGCCAGCGTGGAGGACCTGATCGCCATTGTGCAGGAGGAAGCCCCGGGTGCACTGGCGGATGCTGTTATGTCCTTTCTTGAGGAGACAACGCCGGAGGGTGCGAGGCAGCCGGGGATCGGGGCACTGGAGTTGCCCCTCACAGTAAGGGGTGAAGTGCGCACACTCGGGGAGACGCGGCTCGAATGAGCATCCGTCTAGCGAATCCCGGGACAGATGTGCGAAGCATCGCCGATGTCGTGAATGCATACGAACTTGCACCCGTCGAAATCGACATGGTGAAGCAGTGGTTCGACTACATGCCTCCTGGCCGAATCGCTCATCGTACGGTCGCCACAGACGAAGCGGGCCTTGTCGTGGGCTACGGGGCAGCCGTGCATGAAGCATGGTGGCCGGAGGGTGAGTTCTACGTGTGGGTCGGATTGCTGCCTGAAGCGCGCGGGAGAGGTCTCGGCCGAAGGTTGGCTGAGGATGCGCAGCTGTTCCTGAAACAACGCGGAGCCAGTCTGCTGACGAGCGAAGTGCGGGATGACGATCCGGTTTCACAACGATTCGCGCGGCACAACGGCTTTGAGGTCACGTCGCACACGTTCTCGTCCTTTCTGAGCACCGAGGCGTTCGATGAGACGCCGTTCAGGGCGACCCTCGCCGGAGTGGAGTTCCAAGGCATACGCGTGTGTTCCGTCGCTGACTTCGGAGATGGCCCTGAGGCACGCCGCGCACTGCACGAGGTGAATGCCCTCACGAGCCGAGATATCCCTGGGAATGAGGGGCCGGATATGCCCTTCGACGTGTTCGAGACATGGATCTGCGGCTCGGATTGGTACCGACCGGCTGGACAGCTCATCGCGGTTGACAAAGCCAGGTGGGTCGGCGTGTGCGCGGTGCAATTGCTGCCTCAGTCGCAGAAGGCCTACAACGTTATGACCGGAGTGCTGCGGGAGTACCGCGGCCGGGGCATCGCCCTTGCCCTGAAGATCATGGCCATTCGGTACGCGCGTGAGCACGGAGCGCGGGTTCTGTACACCAGCAATGCATCGAATAACGCCGCGATGGTGGCGCTCAATCGGAAGCTGGGGTACCAACCGCAGCCCGGGAAGTATCTGTTGGCCAAGAGCGTCATTGAGGCGCAAACCAGCGTTGCCCAAGTCGAAGCGTGAGGTCTCGCACGTGGGAGGACCGCGGTCCGAGCGGTTCTTGCAGCGCGAGCTGACCGTCTCGAACCTTGTCGTTTTCGTCAAGGCGATGGTGGGTAGCGCATTCTCGCAGAGGATGCGCGTCGCGGGTGCGCCGCCCGGTGGCAGCGAGGAACGCCAATGCTCCGCAACTCACCGGTGCGCCGCTCGAGCGCGCCCCGGGGAGTCGGAGATGCGAACCGCCGCCATGCCGACCACGCAGGACGATGGGGCGAGAGGGGGGCGCATCGTGGTCGCAGCCACCCGTTCCCGATTGCCTGACGGGCCACTGGGTGGTGCGCCGCATCGAGAGGCCCTCACCCTGGGGCTATGATGGATACCGTTGGATCCCGCGCATACCCGTGCCAGCCGGTTATGCGTCCCTCCGGCAGCTCACGCGGGGTTTGGCGGTTCCCGCCGCATCAGAGCTTGTCCGGGGCAGCCCGATCAGGCTACCTTGACGCAACCGGTTGTCTCCGTGGCCCCGGCCCGGTTCCGTCCGTCATGGAAGGACCCTGGTCGGGATCCTGCCCGCCGCGACGTCGGCATCACAAGGAGCGTCAGATGCTTCCACCTTCCCTTAGAGCAGGCCGCAATGCCACAGCCCTCTCGCTCGTCCTCCTCGTCAGTGGCGCCCTCCGGGTTCATGCCCTCCCGCCGGATCCGATCTGGACGTGGCTCTATGACAGTGGGTTCGACGACCGGGCGTTGAGCATCGCCAGCGATGGCGCCGGCGCCGTCTATGTCGGTGGCGCGGCCGCGCTACCGCCCAATCCCAGGGACATGACGATCGTGGAGTACGGCATGGACGGCGTCGTCGGTTTTGTCTCGCACTACGATGGAGGTGCGGACGACTTCCTCAGCGCCATTGCCCTGGACGGCGTGGGTCATCTCTACGGTGCCGGCGAGTCCTTTCTGGGTGGAGACTACGACATCACCTTGGCCAAGTGGGAGGTGGGCGGGGATCTAGTGTGGGCTCGAAGCTGGGACTTTGGCGACATCGACCACGGCACTGACCTGGCGATCGATCGATCAGGCGACCTCTACGTCGTCGGCGAGACAGGCGGCTGGGTCGAACCCAACCTGATTGTCGTCAAGTTCGACAGTGCGGGAGACACGCTGTGGACGAGGTCGTTCGATTCGGGCTACGATGATTGGATCGCGCAGGTGGCGCTTGACTCGGCCGGCGCGGTGTTCCTCGCGGGCAACATGTATGTCGGCGATCGGAGCGCGTGGAATCTGATCAAGTATGATTGGGACGGTTCGATGATCTGGAGCGTCACATCGGACACCAGCGAGGATGCCACATGCTGGGATGTCAAGGCCGGCCCCGGCGGTGGTGTGTACCTCACGGGCAGTCAGGGGATCGCCGATCGCAACGTGGCCGTACATGCCTTCGATCCCTATGGAAACCCGCGGTGGAACCAGTCATTCGACTGGGGAGGGGATGAAGAGGGGCAAGGCCTGGCCATTGACGCGGCCGGTGCGGTGTTCGTGGTCGGTCATCGTGTGACGAACAAGACGCTGGATCCCCTCCTGCTCAAGCTCACCTCAGATGGTGAACCGCTCTGGATTTATGACCCCGATTTCACTGAGGACGTGATGGCCTTCGATGTTGCCGTCGATCGCAACGGCTACCTCTTCGTTGCCGCCGCAAGGGACAACGGGGTGGACTATGACTTCAAAACCGACGTTTACGCGCAGTACCTCTCCATAGGCGGTCGTGTTTGTCATGGCGGGGTCGGATTACCGGGTGTTGAGGTGGTCATCGAAGGAGGCTTGTCTGGCAGTTGCACCACCGATAGCGACGGCGCATTCCGGTTCGACGGCCTCCCTTGCGCATATCAGTACAGGGTATTCCCATCGGCCCAGGGGTACTCGTTCTCCCCACCTGACTATACGTATCCGCTTCTGGGATACGATTTTGTCAACCAGGATTTCGACGCCGTCGTCACGGCGATCCCCGGCGCCCATCCGGCGCGGCTCACCTTGTCGGTTCCCTCACCCGTGCTTCACGAGGCAACGGTCTCCGTGTCGCTGCCGGTGACGGCCGGCGTCACGCTCGACGCCCTCGACCTCTCGGGACGTCTGGTCGAGACGCTCGCCGACGGCATCATGGCTGCCGGGGCTCACCTCGTACGATGGGCCCCCGCGCGCTCGGGTGTCTACGTGATCCGCCTGGAAACCGTCGGCGCATGCGAGACACGGAGGGTGGTCGCGATCAGATAGCACCTCATGCCGAATCCGGCCTGAGCGAAGCGTCTCGCAGCTCAGCCCGGGCGACCAGGTGGCGCCCAGCGTGGCGATCCCACTGCCGGCCCGACGAGCGGGAGCAGCCCCTCTCCCTCGGAGTCATGCCGCTCGCGAGAGCCGCCTTCACCTCGGGGAGGCGATGGATTGGACCGGACCTCGCCGGTGTTCAGCCCGGCAGCGAGGTGCCCGCGGGCATGTGGCGCGGAGTCTGATCTTGCCTGGCCCGGAACAGCAGACTCCCCACACGCACGAGCCTACAGTACATTCATCGCGCCCAGTCTTCGCGGCACCGCTCGTGCGTATCAGTGCGGTGGCACGCGTCTGCCGTCTGTCGTCGGAGCCTGAAAGGAGGGATTGGGTTCGGCTTCCGTCCGGGATGCGACTGGAGGCACGAATCGTCCAAACCCCCAAGAATCTGTCCAGCCGACAGGAGCGAGTCTATCGCCGGATCGCCTGCCGACCGCTCCGGGGCATCAGGGTTCGGCCCGCGGGAAGTTCAGGCGCGGAAAGGTCGAGGTCAGCCATGCACATGGATGCGCACGATGACGGATTGGGTGCGCGATGCCGGCACATCGCGGATGGGTTGTTGCTGCTGAACCAGAAGAGGCTCATCATCATCCTCGCAGCGTGGGCCCTCGTCGCGTTGGTTCACAAGGCGATGTACGGCCCGCTGGCCGGCATGTTCCCCTTGCGGGAGGGCCTGCCCAGTAGCCAGGTCTCGGCCATCTTGGAGGATCGCGACGGTGCCGTGTGGTTCGGGACCGGCGCAGGAGTGACCCGCCTCCACGGGACCTCGTGGAGAACCTTCACGCGGGCCGAGGGCGCGCCCGGTAGCGAAACCCGGTCCATCCTGCAGGATGCAAGAGGGAACATCTGGTTCGGCACGGTTCGTGGGGTCTACAGGTACGACGGGACCTCGTGGGAGGGCTCCCACACCGAACGTCCTCGGGGAGGTGATCAAGTCTCCAGGCTCATGCTAAGCCAGGAAGGCGATCTCTGGGCCGCAACCTGGAATGGAGTGCTCCGGTACGACGGACGCGGGTGGAAGGCCCTCACGACCGCCGACGGCCTGGTGAGCAACCACGTGCTGGACATGGTGCAGGACGACAAGGGGAACCTGTGGTTCGGGACCATGGATGGCGTGAGCCGGTACGACGGGGCGGCGTGGCAGACCTTCTCCATTCGAGACGGACTGGCGGATCGCCGTGTCAACGCAGTGGCGCAGGGATCGGCCGGTGAGTTGTGGTTCGGGACGCTGGATGGCGTCAGCCGATACGACGGGGCGTCATGGCAGACCTACAGAACCGACGACGGCGTGCCGTCCAATCTGGTGAACGCCCTCCACCGCGACGCCACTGGCGCGATGTGGGTGGGGACCGGCAAAGGGGTGGCGCGGTATGACGGCACAGTGTGGGCCGAGTTCAGGACGCCAGGCGGATTCGCGGGGAACGAGATCCGCTGCATCGCGGAGGGCCGCAACGGTCACGTGTGGCTTGGCACGGTAGGCGGGGCGTTTCAGTACGACGGCGGCCCCTGGAGGGCGTATGTCTCCCAACTCGGCCCGGGCGTGAACGCGGTCTTTGTTCTCGGCAGCGTGGTGATTCCTCTGTGCGTGCTGCTGTCACTGCTCTACACGCTCATCCGGAAGGTTCCTCACCGCTCGTATCTGGGGCTGGGCTGGAACACGCTCCTGGTGATTCCGGCCTTCGTCATCGCGGTCGTCTTGCACGGGGCCAACTACGCCCTGTTCATCGACAGCTTCCGGCGCGCGGTCGGAGACGAGGCCGTGTTCTTCATTGTGGCCCTGATGGTGCTGCCGGCGTTCGTGGTCGTGTCCTTCGGGTATACTCTGGTCATTCGGGCGATTCTGCCGCTTTGGGCCAAGGTGAGGGGAGTGAAGGAATAGAGCCTTGCGAGGCTCATGCGCAGGCCGAACCCTGGAGCACCCGCTGCTTGACGGTCCCGAAGGCGACGGGCTCCCTGAGTTCAGTCAGTTCAGAGAGCCACCTTCACCCTGGGGCCGTGAAGGATGGGATCGGAGCTTGCCCCCTATCGGCCTGCCCGGGAACCGCTTCCATCATGCCGGTTCTCGGATTGATCCAAAGGGAGTGCCAGGCACCCTCCCGTTTCAAGTAGCAGCCGGTGCTTCTCAACCTGCGTTCAAGATCCCGAAGCTTCATCCAATCACGAACTTTTCTTGAATGGCATCCTCGGGCAGCCCACGGAGCATATCCGCCCTTCGATCTTCCGGTATGAGCTCCATGGCCCCCCGCGGGCTTTCCTTGGTTTCCTCAACGGTTTCGCCCTGCCCGTTGGAACCAGGCACCTCAGGACAGATCGCCCAAAGCCTCCCTCCGTAGCGGCTTCAACGATAGCGGTGAACTCTGCCCTCATGCGGCTCCCTCTTCTTGCGTGACTCAACTATGCGACGGATCGGCGGGCGAAGCCTCGTGATCGATCGCGCCCACGGAGTACGTCATCGGCTCTCGGTTCCCGCGCTATCGAGCACATACGTCGCCCCGGCGGCATGGGGGACTCTCCGCATCCTTCCATGTCCGCAGAGCCTCAGATGGAGACAACGCCCAAGACAACTCAAACGGCAAGGGACTTGCGTGCTCGCCCACGGTCAAACCTGCCGGTGAGATGACGCCACTCCGCTCCACGCCATCGGCCCCAGCTGTCGACATCCTCCCGCAGCGGGGAGTTCGCCCTCAGTTGTGTGCAGCCATCGAGCCTCCCCCTTTCGCAGAGAGGGCCCGGGGAACTCCCGGTGCCGCGGTTTTACTCCTGACACGTCCCGCTTCACGCTGCCGTAGACACTCGTAGACACTCATTACTCCGGCGACGGTCCTCTCCGCACAAGACAAGGCCCGCAAGTTACCCCCTCCCCAGCGTCGCGTGCGCCCACGCGAGTCTGGAGCCTGAGCCGGTCTCGCTCGATGCATCCGTCTTGTCGCCGCTGCTCTGCGTGCCCAAGAGCCCCGGCTTCCCTTGGTTCGGCCCGCTCGGAGAGACAACTTCGCCTTGGTGCCGCGGGGGAAGCCATCGGATCTTGTGCTGCATCGGCCTGCCTGTGGGTGCCCTCGCGTCGCTCGATCCTGCCGTTTCGGTCGCGCATTGCTGCACGTGACCCTGCTCTCCGGTGCTTCCGGAATCTCAGTGGGTGCACAGAAGACGCCAGCCTGGACTGGCGCCTTGATGCGGCACAGCACTGGTGCGTTGAAACCGATCTATGGGCATATTGCTCAGCAGTGGTCCACCCCACACACCACCGCCGTCATCCCTGAGGAGGCGGGGAACCAAGAGGCCGCTCAGCGCGGCGCATGGGCGTGGGCCGCGTATGAACTGGATTCCCGCATGCGCGGGAATGACGGGTGCATGAGTGCCCCGGGACCGCAAAGGTTTCGGGAGCAACAGAACCGGGGACACTTGAGCAGTACCATGCGAGCAAACCCCATACCCGCACACACTACGCCGGTCCACACAAGAACCAGAAGCTCCCCACTACCCCGGTCGAGCCACGGCAGTTCATCACCGTCGCAGTCGCGGTGCCGAGCTGCCGGCAGAGGAGGATCCGTCACATGACGAACCGCGTTCGCTTCCCGATCGTTGCGCTTCTCGTGGCGGTCGCAGCCTTGCCCTCTGTGGCAGCCTCGCCCGAGGTGGTCAATCTGTTGTCGCTGCAGGAGGGCTCGCTGCCGGTCATCATTCCCCCCACGTACGGGGGATGGGAGGTCGAAGGGCTCCTGGACGACAGCCCGTCGACCGGGTGGGCCTGTGAAGCAGGCCGGATCACCGACAATGTGTTCCTGTTCGAGCTGGTAGCAGAGGCCGCCGTCGAGCGTTTCGAGTTCGATCAGGCCTATGTCGACGCGGAAGGCGCCGGTGCTCGCGACGTGCTCGTCGAGGTTTCGGCCTCGTCTTCCGAGGAGGTGTTCACCACGGTGCTGGAGGCGACCCTCGTCGCAGGGGCCGATGGGCAGGTGTTTCCGGCCTCCCGGGTGGTGCCGGCTCGCCGGGTGCGGCTCACCATCCGGAACAACCACGGGAATCTGGAGTGGACTGAGTTGTTCTCGTTCCGCGGATTCGGGCCGCGGCCGGCCTCGTCAGCCCTGGCCGACATCTCCGGGACGTACGAGACGAACTACTCGGACTTCCATGTTCGCCAGCAGGGAACCGCGCTCATCGGCTGCTACGATTTCGATGAGGGCCTCCTCGAGGGGACGATCGAAGGCCGTCTGATGAAGATCACGTGGCGGGAGCATGGCGGCGCCGATGACCGAGGCCCCGCCGTCATAGTGTTCGCACCCGATGGGAAGTCCTTCAAGGGCTTCTGGTGGTACGGGGGAAACGAGGCAGGGAAGCCCGGCGGCGTGTGGGACGGGCGGAAGGCGTCCGACGCGGTCGGAGGATGCCCCCACTGGTCCGGCTCACTGGAGGTGGAGCTGGAGAGGAAACTGGAATCCGAAGGACGGGCCCGCATCTATGGCATTCTCTTCGACGAGGATTCCGCCGTGATCCGTCCGGAATCAGCCCCGGTGCTTGACGAGGTGGCACATCTCCTTCTCAGCAACATGAAGTTGAAGCTCACCATCGAGGGGCACACCGACGATACGGGACCTGGAGACCACAACCAGACACTTTCGGAGCAGAGAGCCGAGGCGGTGAAGGCGCGCCTGGTGGCCTACGGGATCGACCGGGCACGACTGGGTGCCGTGGGCTTCGGCGAATCACGGCCGGTGGCGGACAATGCCACCGAGCTTGGCCGCGCGCAGAACCGAAGGGTGGAGCTCGTTCGCGACTGACTTCCCTGAGAGCCCGCCTCGTTTCTTCGCGAGGGCCCCCGACTGGGGTCTCTGGGCTGACGTGCGGCAGATCGAGCGACGGGCACGACGTGGGGCAGTGATGACAGGTCACAAGGGAGAGGCTGCAGGGAATGGGGAACGGGCAGCGGATGTTGACCGGGACTTCGGACGTCGCTGACTCCGTGGTCCTCTCAGGTCGAACCGCAACCGGAACGGATGTAGAGAGGCAGTTTTGGGCGAAGACGACACGGCCCCGGCGGACAGCAGTATAGAGAGGACTGGCCCATGAACGGCAACAATCGCTCCGACATCGCACCCGGCATGCGGGTGAAGGTGGTGCGGAAAGAAGATCAGCGAAGCGGCGCCCTCACGGAAGGGGTTGTCCGGAATCTGCTCACGAAATCGCCCTCCCACCCTCACGGCATCAAGGTGCGTCTGGAGAGCGGCATCGTCGGCCGGGTGAAGGAGATTCTGGATGCCCAGAGGAGGGCCGGCTAGTCCATGCACTACTGCACGAGGAGCCGAGGTGCCGTCACCTGCGAGAGGCTACCCTGGCGTACGTGATGCGTTGGAGGATGTAGGTGCAGCGCGTGCGTGAGAGGCAGCCGGTTCGTGGGGGAGGTTCAGTTCATTCGTTGATTTCGAGTGTTCACCGTCATGAGCAGACGGAAGCGGGAGTTGGCCAGGAAGGAGTGATTGGCTACCAGCCAATGCGGAATGCGGAGCGCGGCATACGAGGCGGCATGATCTCCCGCAGAGGCGCGGAGGCGCAGAGAGGGAGGCCGAATGTGAATTGCGGAATGAGCACGGGCGTGTGTTGCGTGAATGTAGCCATGGCATTCTGTGCCGTAGCCCAAGGAGGAGACCGATGAGGTCGACGATTGCAATTCTGCTGATGATGCTGGTGAGCGGGTTGGCGTTCGCTGAGATCCCACGGGTGATCAGCTACCAAGGGAAGGTGACTGATGCGTCGGGCAACCCGGTAGCTGACGGCACCTACACGATCG
>JALOPK010000434.1 GCA_025453925.1 Candidatus Eiseniibacteriota bacterium
AGGCATAGCCTGACGACGCCATCCGTTGTCGCGGCGTCTGATCCACTCCCGCGAACGCCACCGCGAGCCAGTAGTCCTGATTGAAGTCAAGGCCTAGGGTAGGCTGCGGGGTCTCCCCCAACAGCACGCTGAACACGCCACCCGCAACAGCCACCGAGCGGTCCCCGCTGTCCCACTTCAGCGTGCCTGCGGTCACTGCATCGTAGATCCGGAACCGCATCGTGTACGACCCATCAGCCACCGGGTTTCCTGACGTGTCCGTCACCTTCCCCTGGTAGCTGATCACAGTCGGGATCTCGGCGGTCGATACGCCCACGATGCCGATCAGAAGAGCGACTCCCACCAGCAGTAATCCTGTGAGTTCGTGCCGATTCATTGGTTTCCTCCTTGGCTGTTGTGGACCATAATCCTGAAACTGACGGTGCATGCTCCTACCTCTCGGTGTCATCGCACGCCTCCAACTCCGCCGCGCCAGACGCGGCGACGTCACAGCCGTAGTCGAACTCCCCGACCACGTTGGACTGAGGTGATGACTGGCTGGCGTTCCGCGCGATGCCCCGGAAGAAGTAGTTGGTAGCCACATCGCCGATCCCCGCGGCGAAGTCGGACGATGTCGCCGGCGCCGCTACCGTTCGCCACGGAGCTCCCGAAGCGTTGAAGAACGCCGTGGGACTGCGATAGAGATCGTAGAACGTTGCCCCCGCCACGACCGCCCATGAGAGTCGCGCCGCGGTGGGGTTGATCAGCGCAATCGCGAGCAGCATCGGGCTCAGGGCGTCGCCTCCGCCGGTTACGGCATGCCAGAAACCATGATTGGTCTGGTAGGCGCCGCCCGCCGAGATTCCCACCGGCGAGCTCTGGCCTGTGGTGCCGGTTACGACATAGCTCCCGCCCGTCATCCGGACACCTCCTCCGGCAATGACCGAGGGTCTCACCACATACTGGGCATGTACGCCCAGGGGGAGAAGAAGGGGGGCAATCAGGACCCAGAGTGTCCAGCGCGTCAGCGAGAGCCGCCCGCTGGGATATCTGGCTTCGGCTTGCTGCATGCAGCACCTCACATGTTGGGGTGAAGGGGTTGCAGGACCGTCAGGGATTTCCCTGTCACCCTTGTATGTTCACGATGGTCGCGGTTTGTGACAGATGGGCCCGCAGCGGATGCTGGGGGAAATCCGAAGCACGAAGCACGAAATCCGAAACGGGGGAACGGGATGTTGGAGGAGCTGGGGTGGCGGCGGGGTTCGGTCCCCCGTACTCGTGTTCGTTCGCGTAGTCGCACGCATGAGCATTCATGGCTTGGTGGGAGTGTGATGCTCTACCCGTTCACACTCGTGCCGTCTGTCCGGGGGACCAATTGCCGTGGCGTCACACAGGTCGTAGATTCAGGCGAGACAACCGATCGATGAGGCCCATCAGACACGATGGAGGCAGAGAGATGGCACTCACACTCGGACAGACTGCTGCCGAAGCCCTGTCTCTGGAAGAGAAGGAGCGAGCGCGCTTGGCGCATCTTCTCATTGCGAGCCTTGAGCACGATGAAGGCGATTCTTCGGATGAATGGGACACGGAAATCGCGCGGCGAGTTCAGCAGATCGACCGCGGGGAGGCACGGGGTCGGCCATCCGACGAGGTCATCCGCGAGATCCGGGCTCATTATCGGTGAAGCCGCTCATTGTTCATTCGGATGCCGAGGCTGAACTCTGGGCTGAGGTCGAGTACTACGAACAACGGGCTCCCGGGCTCGGCCTCGACTTCCTGTCGGAAGCCGAGCGCGCATTCACGCGCATCCTTGGTTCGCCGGCCCGCTGGCCGCACGCCGCTCATGGCACGCAGGTAGTTCTTCTGCGTCGATTCCCACACTCGGTCTACTATCGGGATCTGCCCGCCGCCGTTTGGATTATCGCGATCGCCGCTCAGAAGCGGCGGCCACACTACTGGCGGTCCCGCGGGCGAGGAGAACCCTGAGGCCTGAGCGACGCGCCGGGAGCGGCGAGTGGTCGAGCGCAGCAGGGTTGGCCCGATTCTGATCGCGACTGAAGTCGCTCCCACAGAGAGCCGCGGGCTGCTCGTGGCGGTGCGCCCAAGCGGAACGGGGGAATGGTCACACGGGCACTACTCCAATATGAGAATAGTGCCCCCGCGTCTCGTTCCGGCTCCTGTACGGGCACAGTGGCCGGCCCCTGCATCGAAACCTTCGATGCTGGATGTTCGATGCTGGACGTTCTGCCGCTCTTCCAATGTCCCGCTACGGCATCCCTTTGGCGCACGGCGGTCGAAAGCTGCCGGATAGGGGTCGGGGCAGTATGTTGACACCTTGCCCCTGAAGATACGTCGCACCCATTCACCATTCACCATCGAGGCAACGAACGTGAGAACCACTCTGCTCTTTCTCGTGCTGGCCACGACGATCGCCACTGCCAAGGCTGCTCCTGTGCTGGTGGCGGTGGATCTCCCTGACGGCCCCAGCCGCCAGCACTGGGTTGATCTGGGCCATCCGACCTACGCGTACGTTGAGCCCACGGCCTTCGCCGAGGTGGACGAGGGCGATGTCGCGACACTCTCCCGGCACGGACTCTCCGCACGGGTGATCGATCGCATTCCCTGGCGCGATCAGTACTACCTGGTGAAGGCACCCGTCGGGGTGCGCGCGCAGCTGCCGGGGGAGGTGCTGTGGGAACGCGGCGAAACCGTGCTCGTTCGTGTTCCCGCGGATGCCGTGGCGGCGGTATGCTCCCTGCCCGCCAGATTCCACCACGTCACGCGGCGGGCCATGGGTGCACGCTTCTGGGAGCAGTTCCTGGTCCCGACTGTGCCGCTCAGGTCGCTCCCGTGGGACCCCATCGTCCAGACAGTGGTCGACCAAGTCAGCACCGACTCGCTCACCGCCTACATTCAGCGACTCCAGGACTTCGGAAGCCGCCTCATTCTCGGTGACAGCTCCTACGCGGCGTCCCAGCTGGAGGCGCTGGA
>JALOPK010000094.1 GCA_025453925.1 Candidatus Eiseniibacteriota bacterium
AGGGTTTCTGGCTGAGCAACCGCTCGTGCTCGACGACCGCCCGCTGCTCCGGCGAGAGTACGGTCATTGGCCCCTGCCGGCCCGCCTGCAGTTCGGAGGCGATCCGGCAGAACGCTTCAATCTCCGGGGAGGTTCCCCCGGCCGTGGCTTTCGCCTTCTTGGTCAACTGCTCCCGCCGCCGTTCCACGGTCTCGAGATCGGCAAGGGCCAATTCCGTGTCCACGAGATGAAGGTCGGCCACGGGATTGGTCGAACCCCCCGCCCGCGCCACGGTGGGATTTCGAAAGCAGCGGACGACGTGGAGAATCGCATCCACGTTGCGGATATCATCCAGGAAACGATTGCCGAGGCCCTCTCCCGCATGGGCGCCGCTCACGAGCCCCGCGATGTCGACCACCTCCAGGGTGGTGGGCTTGACCTCCTCAGGCGAGAGAACAGCGGCAAGTCGCATCAACCGCGGGTCCGGGACGGGGACTGCCGCGATGTTTCGCTGGATGGTGCAGAAAGGGTAGTTGTGCGCAGGCGCCCCCGCCGCCGTCAGGGCATTGAACACGGTGGTCTTGCCGGCATTGGGCAGACCGACAAGCCCGAGAGATGTGGCCAAGAAGCACCTCGAAACGCTGGCAAGCATTCGATCGACGGGGCAGAAGGGTATAGGGGAATCGCAGCAAGATAGGCACGGGGCCGGCCATTGTCAGCGGGCGGCGTTCAGGTTGACACCCGCGCCGTGAGTTTCCCACCCAGCAGTGTTACGAGCCGGTACCTGACCTTCGACGGGCGTGACGCCGAGGTGCCTTGAAGGCGGTGAATGGCCCGGGCTAGCCTGCCCGCCGGCAGTGCACAGGTCACCTCGACCGCGTGCCCGCCCTCCAGACGGGGTGAGACCTGGGGGGAGACCGGATCGCCTGCCGAGGCCAGGATCAGCAACGCAACCACGTAAGCGTGTAGCATGTATGACCTCCTATGTGGTTTGTACCGGTGAAGGCGATAGCGGGTTCCCGCGCCCGGTCGTGTCCCGAGTGGATGCGCCGGTCTGAGGGCGCATTTCACTTGCGGGAGAGCCAATCTCGGCGTAGCGTATGTTCATTGGTGACTAGCGTTTGCCTCGGTCCTCAGACAGGAGGAATCCAATGCCCACCTACGTCCTGATGACAAAACTGGGGCCGGATCTCGTCAAGGAGATGAAGCACCGTCGCGAGATCGGCCGGGAGTGGCGCAAGCGCGTGAGGGAACTGTGCCCGAACGTCAAGTTCATCGCACACTACGCCCTCTTGGGTGCCTACGACTTCCTCGACATCTTCGAGGCGGCCGATGAGGAGGATGCTACTCTGGTGTCCATGGTAAGCCGTTCCGCGGGCGCCGTCAGCGCGGAGAGCTGGACGGCTATCCCCTACGCGAAGTTCCTGGAACTCGCCGACAGGATCTGACGAGCGAAGATCCTGCCGGCCTGCGGCAAAACGGGCCGGCGCTACGTGCCGCACCTGTCCTGGAAGCGTGACACCGCGGGTGCCCTGCCAAGGGGCCGTGGCTCATCGGGGGACTGGAGTCCTGAGCATGCCCGGCGAGAGAGGGGAGCTGCCCATTGCGACAGGTCACCGGCAGGTACCGCCGCGAGACGGGATGCATCAGGCAGAGCATGCCCGCGCACCATCCGGACCACGCCTCAGAGCACCCTCCGGTCCCGTTGCGCCCGGAGGATTGTTTTCTGGGCAGCGAGAAGCAGGCCCTCCAGATCCTTGCCGTCCCGAGGGAAGCCGACTATCGCGGTATCGATGGCCACCGCAGCGCGAGTGGGGTCCGGGCGCCTTTGGCGCTCCTTCTCGACCAGCTTCATCACCCGCTCCTGGGCGACCTTGGCCGCGTCAGGAGTTGTCTCCGTGAGCAAGACGCACAGCGCTCCGCCCGGCACAAGCCCCACGTGATCACCGCCGCGCACCGACCGACACACCGTCTCGGCGTAGTACTCCCACACGGACGAATCCACCGCGCCGCCGGGGCGTTGCGCGGTCCCGCCTTGCCTCGGGCGCTCGTCCGAGAAGTCTATGAGGAGAAGCGTCATGGGGCGTTGGGTTCTCCGGCTTCGCCACATCTCGCCTTCCAGCACGCGCCGGAAGCTCTCCTCGGCCCACAACGACACGGTCTGGCCGTCCACCTGCAGTCCCGCCTGCAGACGCATGCCCGCAAGCTGCTTCTCGAGCACCTGCACTGTTGCCCTGAGTTCTTCGATGGTCTTCTTTTGCTCGGCAGCGGCTTTCAGGAGGTCGTGCGACGTGATGTGCGATACGGAGAGAGCCCGCGCGGGCGATGGGCCCGGCGGTGAGAGCGCCGTCGACGGTGGCGGGCGAAGGATGTTTGCAGACGGGGCCCCGGGTGAGCGGAGAGCCACTGATGCCAACGCTCCGGCACCGATGAGCGCGATCAGACCAGCCGATACTCTCAGCAACGCCGAAGCGGCCCACTCATCCGGAGCGACCAGAAGAAACGATGCGAGCAGGAACAGGAAGACCGCTGCCGCCGGCCATCCAGTCTTCTGCAGTACATGTCGGAAGTTCGATTCCCTCAAAGCATCCCTCCCGCGCCTGGTGAATCCCGTCAGAATACCGCAGTCCTTCCCCGAGTGCAACCACGATGTTTTCTGGATGCAAGCGGGCGGCCTCCATCGTCGCCCGCGCGGAGGTTTCGCATGCCCGTGTTGAGAGTCGCGATGGCGCAGTTGAACCAGACCGTTGGCGACCTCGGAGCCAATGCCGCGGCAATTGCGCGTGCTGCGGGGGAAGCCGAGTCCTGCGGCGCCCAGATCATGGTGTGTCCGGAACTCAGCATCCCCGGATACCCCCCGGAAGACCTGATCCTGAAGCCATCGTTCGTGTCGGCCAACCTCGATGCGCTCCGGCGGCTGTCGTCCGGTATCGGTGCGATGCCAGTGGTGGTCGGCTTCCTCGATCTCGATGCGGGCGATGTGTTCGACGCCGCCGCAGTGCTGCAGCATGGGCGGATTGCAGGTGTGTACCGCAAGAACAAACTCCCCAACTACGGCGTGTTCGACGAGAAGCGATACTTCACCCCGGGATCGGGAGGTCTCGTACTCGATACCGGCCCCCTACGGATCGGGGTTACCATCTGCGAAGACATCTGGCTCGCGGATGGTCCCCACCTCGAGGAGGCTCGAAGCGGCGCCACGGTCATCGTCAATCTGAGCGCATCCCCCTACCACCGAGGGAAGTGGCGGCAGCGCCGGCACTTGATCTCGGCCAGGGCGAGGGAAGCCGATGCGGCCGTGGTGTACGCGAATCTGGTGGGCGGCCAGGATGAACTCGTGTTCGATGGATTCAGCATGGCTGCCGACCGCGAGGGGCGCATCCTGGCCCAGGCCGTGGGATTCACGGAGCAGCTCCTGATCGTCGACCTCCCGGCCGGAGAGCGGCCGCCGGGACTCGACGCATCGCCCGGCGTCCGGCGCGTATCCCTTGTGCTTCCCGCGCATCCCGGCGCCATGCGCGCCTCCCCTGCCATCCTGTGCCCGACCTCTGCCGAGGAGGAAATCCACGAGGCGCTGGTGCTGGCAACTCGCGACTATGTCATCAAGAATGGGTTCACCGATGTCCTGATCGGTGTGTCGGGCGGCGTGGACTCGGCCTTGGTCGCGTCTATCGCGGTGGACGCGCTCGGTCCTCATCACGTGCATGGTCTGTTCATGCCCAGTCGGTTCACATCGCCGGAGAGCCGTGAGGATGCCGAGGCACTCTGCCGCAACCTGGGGGTGACGCTCCAGACAGTTGCCATCGACCAGGCAATGGGCGTCTACCGTGAGCTTCTCGCTCCGCTGTTCGTGGGGCGGGAGGAAGACATCACCGAAGAGAACATTCAGGCGCGGATCAGGGGAAACCTTCTGATGGCGCTCTCCAACAAGCTGGGGCACTTGGTTCTGACGACCGGCAACAAGAGCGAGATGGCGTGCGGCTATGCGACCCTCTACGGCGACATGGCCGGCGGCTTTGCGGTGATCAAGGATGTGCTGAAGACCATGGTATTCAGAATCGTGGCCTACCGCAACGCAAAGGCCGCGGGCCCGTGGCTCCCTCCCCGGCTGCTCACCAAGGCGCCCAGTGCCGAGCTGCGTCCAAACCAGAGGGACTCCGACAGCCTTCCTCCCTATGACGTGCTCGACCCAATCCTCGAGGCCTATGTGGAGGAGGATCTCCCGGTGGAGAGCATCGTGTCACGAGGATTCCCCAGGGAGGTCGTGCGGCGCGTCACCCGCCTGGTGGATCGAGCCGAGTACAAACGCCGACAGGCGCCGCCGGGCGCGAAGATCACCTCCAAGGCGTTCGGCCGTGATCGCAGGCTGCCCATCACAAACCGGTTCTTCGACAACGGCGAGTCAAGCTGCTCATGAGCAGTCGCGCTGACGACGGGCACGGGCGCCGGAGGTCTGTGCCATGATCCCGAAGGGAGCCTCGAGACACGCGGGAGACGACGATTCCCCGCTCTCTGCCCTTGCCGTCGCAGCGCCGGGCCTGGGCGCCCTTCTGCGGCACGTCAGGCTCTTCTCGTCCGACGGCCCGGTGGAGGTTGCCGGGATACGGATCCGGCCGTCGATGCCCGAGTCGACCGGTGAGGTCGGGTATGATGACCCCGCGGTGTATCGGAGGACCAGCGCGGTTGTCTACTCGGTGGCCGCGCTCCTCTCACTGATTCTCCGTCGCGTGGTCGTCACGGACGGGACCGGCGTCGAGAGGGAGATCGTGGGCTTCGCCTTTCGCGATCAAGCGGCCTGGCGGGAGAGGACACCGTACGACCCCAACGAGCTGCTCCAGTACGTCGCGGGTCCGTGCCGCATCGCCTGCGAGTTCTGCTACCTGAAGGGCAATCCGCCGGCCCTGCGCCGCATACACACCATGATCTCCGATCGCGAATTCGCCTATCGTCTCGCCCTCTTCAACCATGGCCAGCGCATATTTCCGAAGTCCGTGCTCTCCACCGACGAGCAGACCACCAGCCCGCGGCTGCTCCCGGCTCTCCGGGCCGTCCGGGCGGTAACCGATGCGCCGGTCTTCATCGAGACCAATGGAGTGTCTCTGACCCGGAATCTGCTGGAAAGACTCGCTCTCGAGAAGCCGGTGTTCGTCAATGTCTCCGTGAACACCATGGACCGGCGGCTTCGATGGGATCTGATGCATGACCGGAGGCCCGGACGGGTACGGCAGGCGCTGGAATTGCTGCGCGAGACGGGCATTCCTTATTCCACCAGCATAGTGCCGTGGCATGACATCCCTCTCGACGACGTTGAGGAGACAACTCGCCTCGCTGCCTCCCTCGGCGCGGGGCACATCCGTGTCCGGCTCCCGGGGTATACGTCGCATTTCGCCCCGGAGCAGCTCTTCGATCTGGACACCCTGTGGCCGGCCGTCATCGAGCGGCTGGCGCGGATCCGTCCCGAGGTGGGATGCCCGATTCTGGTGGAACCGGGGAAGTACGAGCAGCTGTACGCCTTTGACAGGTGGGAGCTTCCGGTCGTGCTGGGGGTAGTCCCGGGCTCGCCCGCGTTCGAGGCCGGCGTCCGACGCGGAGACTATCTCACCGCGGTGAATGGCATTCCCATGTTCTGGCGATCCGATGGGTTCGGGGCTCTCGTGCGGCTCATGGTGAACCGCAAGGACCTGAGGATGCGCCTTCTGCGGAACGGCCAGCGGCTCGAGTGCGGCATCCGCTTCACCGAACGGGATGCATACCCCTACATGGCCGCTGACCATCGATCGCCCTACGGGATCTTCATGTGTGACGACATCGATCGCGACGCCATGAACCGGCTCAAGTCTTTGCTGGCGGACGCGAAGGCCCGGACGCCCGTGCTCGTGACGTCTCGGCTCATGGAGCGCTCGGCCCGAGACCTTCTGCGCATGTTCGACGTGGAGAGGGGGTTCCCCACTCTCCGACTGGCGGTGATACCCAACCGCTACTTCGGAGGCAACATCTTCATGGGAGATCTCCTGGTCACGGACGATGTGATCGGGTTCATCAGGGCGGAGGCCTCCCGCGGCGAGCGGCCGGACCTCGTAATCCTTCCCAGCTCAGCGTTCAATGAACACGGGAGGGACCTGGTGGGAGTCTCGTACCGGAGGATCGAGCATATGACCGGCGTCAGGGCAGTACTGCTGTCCACCCGGATGATCACGCAGTAGAGAGCCAGATCGAGTGCACCTCAGACTCGCCTACGAAACGAAATCCATCGGGGGACACGTCGCCTCCCGCCGACGTGAGGACTACCACATCGAGCAGTGTCTGGAGCTGCTCACGCACCAGGGAGACATGCGGGGGGACTGCTGGGTCAGCCGGAGGAAGATCCTCATCCTTCAGGAGCCCGATCTTGAACGTGAAGTCATCCATGTCGTCCTCTCACGAAGTAGGAACACTGAGGGTTCTTCTCAATGCGATGAAGGTATGAGCCGGACGTCGACGGGGCCAGGCGCCTCGTTCAGGCGCTCCCCCGCCGGGGTCCGGGCAGTGAGATCCCGAGCACGCCCGCGGGAGTGAATCGCCCCACCAGACAGGCGGCATCCCGGGTCGCCCGAATGAAGGGCCCGTAACCCGGCGATGCCCGGATGGCATGGGCTTTGATCCGCCATGGCATGCAGCGTGCCCTCTGCGTGGTGGTTCGCCAGAGGCAGGGAGTGCCACGCGAACTCATGCCGTGCATCCGGATCCGGTTCAGGAAAGGCGGGCCGATGCCCGGATGGGGCAGGGCGCCGAAGAACAAGCGGGAGGGCGATTCTGCGCGCTGTCGTTGAATCGCAGAGGCAATGACACGGCTTGCGCGGCAACGAGGCGCGCCATTCCTTACGTCAGTTCGCTCCTTTGATTGGGAACGCGAGACTCCGACTCTCACCTCGGAGGGGACCATGAAGATCCGATGTGATGCGCTGATCGTGACGTCAGTCGCCGTGGCGTTGGTCACCGGCTGCGCGGTGAACCCTCACCTCGTGTACCGCATGAACCCCGTGGCGGATGAGACGGTGTGGCTCCAGGGGACGCAGTATGCGAGGGTCGACAGCGGTCCCTTCGCGGTGGTGAGCGCCTTTGATCGGTCGTATCGAGGCCATGCGATCTTCGATGTGGAGATCTCAAGCCGTTGTTCGACGGCCGTGACCGTGTCTCCTGAATTCATCCATTGCTACTGGCTCCGCGACCCGGAAGGCGGAGTCGCGGGCACGCCTCAGTTCGCGGTGGATCCGGAGCGGGTTCTCGCGCAGACGGAGTTGGCGCTCTCACGTGAAGAAGCATCTTACGGGTCGGCGACGGGAATCGATGCGACGCTCACCCTGATGGACCTCTTCGTGGATCTCGCCACCGTGGGAACGAAGACGAGGGAACAGCGTGAGGATGAGAGGGAAGACGGGGAAGCCGAGGATGCCGAACGGACCAGGCGCGACACGGTTCACCGAACCAGAATGACCGACCTCTCTGAGCTCCGCAGGACATGGGAAGTGGAGGCCCTCCGCACGACCACCCTTCCCCCGGGGTTCTCGGTGCGGGGCCGGGTTCACATTCCCGTCCCGAAGCCGGAGCCCTTTCTCCGACTGTGTATCCCCCTCGGTGACGTGACCGTCTGCCAGATCTTCGAGATACGCTACCAGCGACCCTGACCGAGCCGGCCCGCCGCCCTTCAACTAGCCTGTGGCGGGCGACCCCTCAGGATCCGGCGCATCGCCGCGCTCTCCGCGATGCGCGAGGTGCACCGCCACCACGCCGCCCAGCAGCAATCGGAACTCGATCGGCCCGAAACCGGCGTCGTGCATCACGGCTGCCAGATCACTCGCATGGGGAAACCGGAGGATGGTGCGGGCCAGGTAGGCATAGGGAGAGGAGGTGCCGCTCACCAAGGCACCCAAGGGATGCACCGCGAGGCGAACGTAGAGGTGGAACAGCTGGCGCACGAGCCGGTGGCGGGGTTGGCTTGTCTCCAGCACGACCAGGCGGCCTCCCGGCCGCAACACCCGGCGGATTTCGGCGAATGCCTCCGCCAGTGATTCCCTGCTCAGCCGGAGGTTGCGCGTGGCGAATGACACGGTGGCCAGGTCGGCTATCCCCGACGGGAACGGCAAGGCGGGCAATGCGGCGCAGGTCCACGCCATTGGCGTCCCGCCGCGGGCACGGATGGCCTGGCGCAGCATCCGGTGTGAGAAGTCGACGCCGATGACGCTGCAGGATGACGGCACCAACCGGCGCAGCAGGAACGCCATCTCGCCGGTGCCCGTGCACACATCGAGGCATACCTTCTCGTCGCCGCGCACCGCGGCCCGGGCTGCTGCCCGCCTCCAGCGGACGTCCATGCCCAACGTCAGTACATGGTTTGCCAGTTCGTACGTGTGGGGGATCATGCCGAACATACACCGAATGGCCCCGCGTGACGGCTCCGCGGGCTGCGGAACAGAAGCGTGGGTGCCGGAGCGCCTGCGGGGAGCCGTCATGCTCCCCTGCCCGGTTCCACGATCAGGCATCGCGTTTGAGTTGCCGCGGGAGATACTTGTCAAAGAGATAGGTGCGCCCGTCATAGAGGACGGGCAGGCCCCTGAAGAGGTTGAATGCAACCATGATCCAGACCAGGACGACGGTCACCCGCGCGAATGCCTGATGAAACGGCGGGGCAAGCCATGTGGCGCCGTCCGCCCTCGCCTGCCGGAACGCCAGGCAAAGCCCCAGCAGGACGAACACGACGACCTTCAGCACACCGTACACCGCCCGGCTGAACCGCGAAGAGGTAAGAAACCGGGTGAAGGGCGAACGCATCATGGTCTTGTCGCCAAAGGGCGTTCTCCCTTCCTTGCTGAAGGCCACCGTCCGGAGAGTATCGACGAGGAAGCTCCTCGTCACGAAGATCAGGGGGACCCAGAAGCTGACCACGCCCACTGCCGCGTAGAAGATGAGGTAAATGTGCTCGACGATGCGGTCTCCCGTGATATCGAACAGCGCACCCACTTCACTGGCGGCGCCCAACTTCCTGGCCACGTATCCGTCCAGGGAATCCAACCAGATGACGAGAACGGTGAGTGCCACAGCCGCCATTCGGAGCGCGAAGCCGCCCTGGAACATGGCGACAACCACGAACGCCAGGAGAATCCGTCCGAGAGTGATGAGATTGGCTGCCATTCTACCTCCACGGGGTTGTCATCGGAGGGCGGGCCATGCCCGGCCGCACCCGGCAGGGTGCAGTTTACACCGGGGGTCCGCCCGGACCAAGACGGTTCAGCGACGCGGCGGATGCCGCCTGATGAGCGGGCGATCGCGACGTCGAAGGGCTGTGCCGAAACCTGCGCCGTGAACCATTCTGGCCATTGGCGGGAATAGACGATCGCCGGCACGCGGGCCCTCAACGGGAGGGAAGCTCCCGTCGATCAGGGCTCCAGTACGTACCCGGCAGCCTCGAGTTGGCGGCGAAGCTCGAGCGACAGAGGCTGTGCATAGGCCGCCTCGTCAGGAGCCGAAGGGTGGACCGCGCGCAAGGCCCACCGAAGATGGTCGGCCAGGCTGTCTGCCCGGGCTGTCTGCCCCCCGGACAAATCATCATGCTCGCCGGCGTCGTGCCTCAGGTCGTACAACTCCCGCGAGAGGGGATAGTTGAAACAGGGGTAGTGCCGTGAAAACGGGAGTGGAGGCTGCAGGAGCGGTTCGATGAGCTTGACGCCATCCGCTATGAGGCATCCCCTGATGCGGAGATCCCGCCTGGCGTCGCGCTGAATGGCGAGTATCGGCACCGGCCGCCTGATCACGCTCCCCCGCATCCCCTCAACCAGGCTTACCCCGTCAACCTGCATCGTCAGCGGAAGCCCGAGGAGGTCCGCAACGGTAGGAACCAGGTCAACGAGGCTCACCTCCTGGTCGATCGCCTGCCATCCCGAGGGACTCCATCGGGGATCGAACACCATAAGAGGAACATCCAGGATCTCTCCGTACAGGGAGTGCCCGTGCCGGGAGAATCCGGGGAAATGATCCCAAAACTCCTCACCGTGATCGCTGAGGATGACCACGACAGTGCGCTCGAGGAGACCCTGCTCCTGCGCGAGGAGGAGGAGGTCGGCGGTGGCATCGCA
>JALOPK010000095.1 GCA_025453925.1 Candidatus Eiseniibacteriota bacterium
CTCCGCTTGCTGTCCGCGGGCGATGGAATTCGACTCCGCCCGCTCCCTGTCCGGCATAATCCCGTTGTTTTCCTTCTGCTCGTGACGCTGCTGGGCACCGAATGGTGGCTGCGGAACAGGCGGGGTATGCCCTGACGTGTCCATTCGGCGGGGCGTTGCGCCATACGCCGGACTACTGCCGGGGAGAGTTCCCTCGCACCTCAAACCGGGTCAGATAGCGCACCCTGCATGCGTGTTCGGCGAAGCTGGCCATCGAGAATGCCTCGTCGATTGACCTGCCGATGGCCACAACCCCGTGACCGCGAATGACGAGAGCGGGATGGCCGTGCAGGGCATTGAGGCAGCGGGAGATCGTCTCTGCCCGATCGTCGCTCGCATCCACCACGGGAATCCCTCCCAGCACCCCGGCACACTCGATGTCCGAGGAGATGAGTAGTGGTTGCGCACTGATGAGCGACTCCGCGACGGCATAGGGGGAATGGGTATGCACGATGGCGCCCGCCTCCGTCTCCCGGTAGATCGCCAGATGAAGGGGCGCATCGGAGGAGGCCGTTGCCGTGAGCGGGCAATCCGCAAAGCTGACGGTCACGAGGGCGTCATCGCTCAGCTCATCGAGCATGGCGCCAGTTGCCGTGATGATGCACCCTTCGCCTTCGCGGACCGAGAGATTGCCCACACAGGAGTGCACCAGCCCGCGTCGCACGAGCTTCTCACCCACACGGATGATCCTCGCGCGAGCTCCCTCCCTGTGCCCGACAGTCTCTTTCGGGTGCATGAGTCGGCAGCCGCCCCGTCACCTCAGGCATTCGATGATGATCTTCATCGAGCGGTGCTGCCAGGGGTGGGTAAGCATCTCGATGGCGGCGCCCAGTTCGCCCAGACCGAGCCTGTGGGTGATCATAGAGCCCACGGGTACCCTGCGAGATTCGATCAGCGCCAAGGCAGTGGCTGAGTCCTTCGGCGGGCTGGCATAGGAACTGGTGAGCGTCACCTCGGTTCTCCAGAAGATCTCATTCCAGGGGACGGGGATCGTCTCTTTCGGATCTTCGGCGCCGGAGAAGAACAACACCGTGCCGCCCCGCTCCACGGCGCGCAGTGCGAGCGGCACCAGCGGCCGACAGAGTACCACCAGATCCGCTCGACGTCCTCCCGTCAACTCCCGCAGTGCGTCAACCGCCGTATCGTCTGACTCGATGGCGGCATCGGCCCCATGCACCCGGGCCATCTCGAGCCGGAAGGGGATGGAATCGCACGCCACGATGAGGCCGGCGCCCAGAGCACGTGCCGCCATGATCATGAGCTGGGCGGAAATGCCGCATCCGATGACGAACACGGTCAGCCCCGGCCGCATTTGTGCCTGACGGAGGCCACGGAGCACGCAGCCAAGCGGCTCGACGAACGTCGCGTCCTCGAAGGAGACATCGTCCGGAACAGAGAGAATACCCCGGTCGACATTGATGGCGGGGACGCGCACGTACTCCGAGAATCCCCCAGGGACGAAGTTGGTGGTCTGCAGGGTCGTGCAGCAGCTATGATGGCCGGCAAGGCAATAGTGGCATGTGTTGCACGGCACATGATGCGCGACGGAGACACGGGCGCCGACGCGAAACCGACGCACCCTGGCACCCGCATCGACGATCACGCCGGCGATCTCGTGACCGAGAACAAGAGGCGACCGATGGAGGCGGTACCATTCCATGCCGTCCGATCCGCACAGCCCACCGGCTTCCACCCTCACCAGGACTTCATCCTCGCCGATGGTGGGGGTTGGCATTTCCTCGAGGCGGACATCCCGATTGTTGTACCACATGGCGACCCGCATGGGCGTATTCCTTCCGATCTATTCCGTGAACTCAGGTGGCGCTCGCTACACGCGGCCCTTTTCGGAATGCGCCAACTCGGTGTAGAGTTCTGAGGCCTGATCGGGTGCGAGGCCTTCGTGGATGACCGACCGAAGCGCCCGCATCATCGCCGCAGGGTAGGCGTCCTGCCAGACGTTCCGGCCGAGATTGACACCGATCGCGCCCTTCTGGAGACCGTCGTGGACGAAGTCGAGAACCTCGCGATGGGTCTCGCATTTCGGCCCTCCGGCCATCACTACGGGCACCGGGCAACCCTCAGTGACCTTCTCGAAGTCATCGGCGGCGTAGTAGGTCTTGACCACACGAGCACCCAGTTCTGCGGCGATGCGGCACGCCAGGGCCAGGTACTTCGCGGTACGCCTCTCCAGCTCCTTGCCGACTGCCGTGACCGCCATGACAGGGATGCCGAAAGGTTCGCACAGGTCGACGATGTCCGCCAGGTTCTTGAGCGTTTGCTTCTCATAGTCGCTGCCGACGAACACCGAGACCCCCACGGCGGATGCGTTGCACCGGATGACCTCATCGATGGAAGCCACCAGCGCTTCGTCGGCGAGATCATGACCGGTAACACTGGTGCCGCCCGATACGCGAAGGATGATCGGCATCGAGATAGCCGGAGGGATCGCGGACCGCAGTACTCCTCTGGTCACAAACAGGGCATCGGCATAGGGCAAAAGAGGCGCAATGGTCTCCCCGGGCCGCTCGAGGCACCGCGTCGGTCCCAGGAAATAGCCATGATCGATGGGCAGGTAGAAGCACCGGCCATCCGGACCGATCAGTCTGGAGAGCCGGTTCTTCATCCCCCAGCCGAGATGGTCGGCTCCCTTGATCGGGGGATAACTGGCGGTTTCACTGATGCTGCAAGGATCGCACGACATCAAGTATCCTCCTGAAGTGCGGTGATCAGGGCCGCATGTGGGGCGGAAGTTGGGCGCACAGCTCGACCGGCAGGTCGGATGGCCGGACCCGCCCCTCCTGGAAAGCCGGAGACTCAGGGTCGGCGTCAAAATGATGGCTCGTGAGGTAGATCAGCACCGCTTCGCGCTCCGTGGCATTGTGATAGCCGTGCAGTACGCCCTGCGGTATTCCCAGCAATGTGTCACGATAGCCAAGCACCACGCGATTCACGGCACCCCGTGTCGGAGACTCGGGGCGGAGATCCACGGCGTATGCGGTAAGACGTCCGAACCCCGGGAGGACGAACCATGCCTCCCGCTGTTCGGGATGGACGTGGAGCCCCACGGCACACCCCGGCTGCACGACGGTCACGTTGATCTGCCTGATCTCCAAATCGAATCCCGCCCTGGCCAGCTCCACATGGGCCACGCCGTCCAGCCGAGCGATCTCGCGGATGCTCCCGCCGTTCTCAGGATCAGGGAATGCCCGGGCGATGTTGAGCACCACCGCACCGTCGATGAACCCGGCTGAGGAATAGATCTGCCTGGTCACGATGCCCTCGCCTGCCAGTCCGTGAACCCTTTCTTCCCAGGCCACAGGTTCCTCCCATGAGATGTTTCGGTTGACGTGCCAATTAGGCATGCAATATAGTGTCCGCGCCACGCAATGCCCGTCTCTGTGTCGTGAGCCTCCCGCGAGCGCCCCGTGTCCGAGGGCGGGTGCCGCAGTGTACGTCTCACGGCGCCTGGGTAATCATGCTATCGTCTCGTATGCCCTGGAGGGTACCAGTGAAACGCGCATTCCTTCTTGCTTCGTTCCTTTGTGCCGCCATGCTGGGGGCATGCAACCGCCCGGCCCCAAAGCCCGCAGAGGCGCGTGCGGATCTGGGCGCCCGGGGCGTCTTGATGCTCTGCCAGGCGCAGTTCGTCACCGACGCCAGCGGGCACCCGACTCCCGGTCCCGCCCGGATGGAACTCGTCCGCGCCACGAACGGCACATGGGACCGTGTCGTCTTGGAGGATACGCTCAGCAATGTGTTTCACAAGGCGATGGTGAGTATCTCCGCGGGCGACACCTCGGTGTACACCATCGGCGGAGACAACGCGGCGCTGACTTGCTGGGACGCGGGGAGAGTGCCCTCGCGGCCGCGGCGCCTCTGGCAACCGTCCTTCGGCGGAAAGCACAATCGCGTGAGGGATGTCGAGCGGGGCGATGTGGACGGCGATGGCGAGCAGGAACTGGTGATGGCGACCCACGATCAGGGGGTCGTGGCAGTGGCCGACCTGGTGCAGGGCACCTGGCAGATCACGGAAGTGGACTCCGCGCCGTCGACGTTCGTGCACGAGATCGAGATCGGCGATGTGGACCGGGACGGGCGCTTGGAGTTCTACGCCACCCCCAGCAAACCCAACAAGGCGAGCGGCGCCTCGCAGCCCGGGGCCGTGGTCCAGTACAGTTGGGACGGCCAGAAGTATGCCAGGGCAGTGGTAGACAGCTTCCTCGATACCCACGCCAAGGAGATCCTCGTCGCAGACCTGGATGGGAACGGAGACGAATTGTACGTGGTGAAGGAGGCGGTGACCACGGCTGGAGGGGCTGAGCCAGAAGTGCCCGTGACCATCGTCCGCTACCAGAGATCCAAGGAATCCTGGCAGAAAGACGTGGTGTCAACCATCCCCGACCGGCAATGCAGATTCCTTCTGGCATCCGATCTGGATGGTGACGGCAAGAAGGAGTTGGTCGCCGCGTCCTTCAAGTCGGGCTTGTGGTGGGTCGTCCCCGGCGGAACACTTCCCTGGCGCCGTGAATTGATCGATGCCGCGTCGTCGGGATTCGAACACGCCTGCGTGGCCGCAGACATGGATGCCGACGGAGTGCAGGAGTTGTACGTGGCTTCCGATGACCAGAAGGAACTGCGGAAGTACTTGCGCACGCCGGGTGGGTTCGCGCGCACGACCCTGTTGCCACTGCACGGAGACGTCATCACCTGGGGTCTCACGGCGAGCCGGATGTAGTGTCCCGTCAGGGAGAGGATAAGCTCTTGGTCCGTATCCGGGAAACCGCCTCTCAATGACGTCGAGATCGACTGCCCATCCTCGCACAGGAAGATCCCGGTTCCGAGGGATCGTGGCGAACACGGGAGCGGGCGCAGGCGGGGAGGTGGCGGACCTCGGCCTGCGGACTGTGGGAAGTCTGCTGATGGCCCGAATCCTCGGGCCCGCCGGGCTGGGTTCGTGGCTTGTGGCGCGGACGGTGGCGTTCGATTTGGGCAGCGTTCTCGCCAGATGTGGCCTCGACGAGGCGGTGCTGAGGTTTGTCGCCCGCAGTCACGGCCGCCGGGAGCCCGCTCACGCCCGGGGAGTGGTCCGCAGCGGCCTGCACTGGTCCCTCCTGACCGCGTTGGCGGCGGGGGTGATGCTGTTCGCCGTCGCACCCGCAGTCGGTGCTCGAGTGTTCAAGAAGCCGGAAGTCGCGCAGCTCATGCGGGCCCTCGCCCCCTCACTTCTGCTCTGGGCGCCCGTCGTGGTGCTTCTGGCCGCAGTGCAGGGTCTCGATCGCGTGGCGATCCGCGTGGCGGCGCAGAAGATCGCGTTTCCCGGCATACAGGCGGTCGTTCTCGGGATCGCGCTGGCGGCAGGCTTGGGGATGGGCGGCGTAGTTGCCGCGCACTATACGGGCATTATCGCCATGGTCATCGTGGCAGCCACGGCCGGGCTTCACGCCTGGCGGACCTCCGCGGGGCGTGGCGCCGGGGTCTGCCATCGGAGCGAACTGGCGCGCTTCGCGGCGCCGTTGGCCTTGAACGAGCTCAGCATGTTCGCGGTCCTGTGGCTGGACATTCTCATGCTGGGGGCGATGAGCTCGAGGAGCGAGACCGGCGTCTACGGTGCGGCTCAGCGTGTGACTGGCCTGATCGCGTTGCCCCTGAATGCGGTCAACATGATGTTTTCTCCCGTGATCGCCTCGCTCCACGGGACCGGTGACCGGGATGGTCTGGCCGAGTTGTTCCGAGTCACCGCGCGCTGGGTGCTGTTCGCAACCATCCCGCTGTTTGCCGTCGTTCTTTATGCGGGCAAGGAGATCCTGGGGCTCTTTGGAGAAGGGTTCCAGGCGGGCTACCCGGCGTTGGTGGTGCTCTCGGCGGGCAAGCTGGTCTCTTCCGCGACGGGCTCGGTGGGCTATGTGCTCAACATGACTGGTCATCAGCGACTCAACCTCCTGAACTCGGTGCTTCTCTGTATGATCAATGCCGTGCTCAATGTCCTCTGGATCAGTCGGTGGGGCGCCGCGGGCGCCGCCGGAGCGGCGGCGCTCTCGCTGGCTCTGATCAATGCCCTCCGCGTCGCTCAGGTGCGGGCCGTGCTTGGAATGGGCCTTGTCAGCCGAGGGTATGCCGTTGCCCTCCTCGGGGCAGCCCTTGCCTTCCTTGTCGTGACGGTCTTCCGGGGCGTGGCCCACGGCCCGCTCGGGGTGGCGATCCTGAGCGTGGCATTCATCGTGGTTTATGCAGGCACCCTGGCGCGGTGGGGGCTCAATGATGCCGACCGAGAGATCGCGGCCGTGGCCATGCGGTGGGTTCGCTGAGATGCGTCGTCTCCTGGTCATCGGACTGGACGGCGCCACGTTTCGCGTGCTCGAACCCTTCGCCAGGGACGGCGTCATGCCCTTTCTATCCGATCTCATGGCCCGGGGAGCCAAAGGAGTGTTGCGGTCAACAGATCCTCCCTACACTGGCCCAGGGTGGAGTTCGTTCATGACCGGCACGAATCCCGGTAAGCATTCCAACTACGACATTCAGCGTCGCACCCTCGATTACGCCGCCCTGGAACCGGTCGGGTACCATACGCTGGCGGGAACAACGATCTGGGATGTTGCCTCGGCGGCGGGACTGCGCATCGCGCTCCTCAACATGCCAATGTCCTACCC
Organism: Candidatus Eiseniibacteriota bacterium; assembly: GCA_025453925.1. Taxonomy (GTDB): domain Bacteria; phylum JAFGKV01; class JAFGKV01; order JAFGKV01; family JAFGKV01; genus JAFGKV01. The sequence continues at coordinate 6,687 of JALOPK010000095.1, forward strand.
ACCTCCACCCCTCAACGGCATTGTGGTTTCGGGCGCCCTTACTCCGCCCGGAACCGTGCGTTTCACCTATCCTGAACGCCTGGCGGAAGAACTCGAACGGGAAGTTGGACCCTACGCCCTTGACATCTCGTGGGCGGAGTACGGCCCCGATCATCGGGCGCTCATGCTGACCTCGCTCGAGAACATGATGGACCAGCACGAGCGGGCATTCCTTTGGGCTTTGTCACGCGAGCCCTGGGATCTTGCCGCGGTGGTGTTGGTGGCGCCCGATCGGATCCAGCACAGCCTCTGGCACTGTCTTGGCGTCGACGGCCCCGTGGCCCCGGAGGACATGCCCCTACACGACCGCATCCGAGGACTGTACGCGAAGATGGACCGGACAGTCGAGCAACTTGCTTGCCTTGCCGGGACGGACGCCAACGTGCTTGTGGTCAGCGATCATGGTTTCGGGCCGCTCGAGGCCCGGGTTGATCTCAACAACCTCCTGGCCGAGATGGGGATTTTCGCCTTCCGGACTGAACGGGGTCTCGTCGACACCTTCGGGAAGGGTTTGCACGCCGTAGGACTCCGTCGTCATCACCTCGCCTCGGTACTACGATCACTCGGCGCGCGGCAGGGGCTGACTCACAGCATGGAGGCGGGTAACCGGCTGCAGGGGGTGGGGTCGGTGACCGATTGGCGAAGGACGAGAGCCTTCTGCCTCATCACCAACGGCGTTTTCGTGAATCTGCGCGGACGGGAGCCTCAGGGCATCGTTCCGCCCAGTGACTACGAGTCAATCCGGCAGGAACTGATGCAACGCCTTTGTGAGGTGCGCGATCCCGACAGCGGCAAACGGATCATTTTCAAGGTGCAACCACGGGAAGAGGTCTACGAGGGGCCGTTCTTCGACTATGCACCCGATTTGATCATCACCGAGTTCGACGAGCGCTACCACCTCTACTTCTTCCCGACCAGCCACTACACGAAGGCATTCAACAGCCCAGGTCGTGCGACCGGGAATCATACATATGACGGCATCCTCATCGGCGCGGGCCCCGACATCGAGCCTGGCGCCGTGTGCGGGGCCCGCCTGGTGGACCTGATGCCCACCATGTGCACCCTGATGGGGCTCGACATTCCTCAGGAAGTTGATGGTAACGTCTTGGCGGGAATGCTCCGTCACGTGGAGCGCACCGAAATCGGTCACGGGGCGCCGCACCTGGTCAGCACCCCTCGGCTGGTGCTGTCCGACGCGGAACAGCAGGGACTCGAGGAGCGGCTCAGGGGTCTGGGCTACCTATAGGGTCACGCACGGTGCCGCCCGGCGCCCGCTCATAACGCCGGCGAGAGGCGGACTGCAACTACCGCGGCCTTCCTGCGTGATGGGCCGGCAGGGTAATCCGGCTGAGGGACAGCGCACGTGCCGGCAGCATCCGACCACATCCGCGTTCCGTGGCATGGTGCATCACCACCATAGCGTCACCCGAATCATGGCCTGGAACGGCGAATCCATGGCGCCACCTGAACTCGACCGCAACACGCTGGTCAGGGAGGCGCCGGGGAGAAGAATCGATCGTAGAGACCCTCCAACTCGCCGATCATGAGCATCAGCGGATCGGCAAGGCACGAACGTGTGATGCCGCCCGAGAGATCGAAGGTGTGCATGTACCTGATCGCCCATGACCCATCCACACTCGGGCTCAGTACAACCTTGCCGAACATCCGAGAAGCGTTGAAGTCATTGGCGGAGCGAAGGAGCGATTCCATGCGGGCGAGGGCAGTGGGGCCGACAACCAGGCCGACGGGGTGGTGAAAGGAGAGCCCCCACGGTCTGCCGTCTCGCGAGCGTTCGATTATGAGCATCACGACCCGGTCGGGCTGGCTGCCTTCGCCCTCGAACACCAACTGCAGGGCGTCCGGGTCACCAATTGAGTACACCCAGCCCAAAGCCGTCAAAAGGCTCTCGACTCCCGCCTGCGACATAGGGAAGGATGTCTCCGGGCTTGCGTGAAGCTGACCGAGGGCGATCGCCATGGCGCATGACGCGCACGCCCGGAGGGACAGCCGCCCCGGGCATGCAGAACTAACGTTGCGGAAGGGAAAGCCCACAATCGGGCCCGTCAGGCCGTCGGCTTGAACCTCACAAGTACATCCTCCAGCGTCGGGCTTCCGATCTCCTGGAGTTCGTACCTGACCCGCATGACGGGCCGTGCAAGGCGCAGAAGGCCTCCCACATCGATAGGCGTCGCGGAAATGACGACGTCGCACGATGTCGCCTCGATAGTTTGTTTCAGCTCCTGCATCTGTTCATCACTGTAGCCCATTGCGGGCAGAACACGTTCCAGATGGGGGTACTTGGCAAACGTCCTGGCGATGCTTCCCACCGCGTAGGGGCGCGGATCGACGAGCACGGCGCCGTGCTTCTGGGCGACGACGGCTCCTGCCCCGTAGGCCATGCTCCCGTGGGTGACGGTGGGGCCGTCCTCGATCACCAGCGCTCTGGCGCCGACAAGCTGTTCCGGGTGATCCACGAAGACCGGCGATGCCGCATCGACGATCACGGCTCTCGGGTTGGCCGCCCTTGCTGAGGCGCGCACCTCCTGAATGCCTGCGAAATCCGCGGTGTCGACCTTGTTCACCAGCACGACATCGGCCATGCGCAAACAGGTCTCGCCCGGGTGATACTCCATCTCGTGCCCTGGGCGAAGCGGATCCACAATGGTAATCATGAGGTCGGTCTTCAGGAAGGGGAAGTCGTTGTTACCGCCCTCCCAAATGATGATGTCCGCCTCTTCCTGGGCCTGTCGCGTGATCGCGGCATAGTCCACCCCTGCGTACACAACGGCTCCGGCGGTGATGTGCGGCTCGTACTCCTCTCGCTCCTCGATGGTGCAACGATGTCGGTCAAGGTCCTCCAACGTGGCGAAACGCTGGACGGCCTGCTTCGCCAGGTCGCCGTACGGCATCGGGTGGCGGAGTACCACGACGCGATGTCCCCATCCCGAGAGGATGCTCACGACTCGCCTGCCGGTTTGGCTTTTCCCGCACCCGGTTCGCACGGCGCATATCGATACCACCGGCTTGGTCGCGCTGACCTGTGTCGACTGGGGGCTGAGCAGCATGAAATCCGCACCCGCTGCCAGCGACCGCGACGCAAGGTGCATCACGTGCTCATGGGGCGTATCGCTGTAAGAGAACACGACGACACGAACATCGTGGGTGCGAATCACTTCTTCGAGGCGCTCTTCTTCGATGATCGGTATCCCGTTCGGATACAGAGCGCCCGCCAGTTCCTCCGGGTACATCCTCCCGGCGATATCCGGAATCTGAGTTGCAGTGAACGCAACCACCCGGTAGATGGCGTTGTCTCTGAAGAACGTGTTGAAGTTGTGGAAATCGCGACCAGC
>JALOPK010000435.1 GCA_025453925.1 Candidatus Eiseniibacteriota bacterium
GCGGGCGATCAGCGCATGTCCGTGTGGGGGAACTGGGACTGGAGTCTACTTTGATGCTGACTGAAGATCTCCCACTGGACTCCGTTCTCCCGCTGATCCTGATGGGCCTGAGACTCCCCACCCTGGAGGCTCACTTCAGGGTAGGTCCGTAGGAGAGACTGCCTCCCTCGGTGCCAGCTCACCGCCGTCCACGTTGAACCAGTCTGATGCCAACGCACCGCCGGATTCCTCACGAACACCGATCCAATTTCCGCAATCTCTACTGGGACATCACCTGGTTCGGGGTGTCGGCGGCGAGCGCCATGGCGTTCCTGTCCGTCTACGCTGCGCGGCTCAGCGCAACGGAGCTGCAAATCGGGCTCATCAGTGCCGGCCCAGCGGCGGTGAATGTGCTCTTCACGCTGCCCTCGGGCTGGTGGATCGAACGGCGACCCGTTGGCTCCGCTGTGTTCTGGACATCGTTGTTCCATCGGGTCTTCTACTTCCTGTGGATCCTGGTCCCGCTCCTGGCCGCTCACCAAGTGAAGGTCTTGATCTGGCTGGTTCTGGCGATGAGCGTCCCGGGGACGGCGCTGGCAGTGGGTTTCAACGCGTTGTTCGCAGCCGCCGTACCGCCCGAGTTCAGGGGGCATGTCGTCGGGGTGCGGAATGGCCTATTCGCCTTGGCGTTCATCGTGGTATCCCTGCTGGCCGGTCGGATCCTGGACACCGTGGCGTTCCCGTTGAGCTATCAGATCGTCTTCGCGGTGGGCGCAGTCGGCGCCGCGATGAGCAGCGTGCATCTCTACCGGATCAGAATCCCATCCGAGGCACGGCCTTTCGTCCCCCGCGCATCGGGCGACCTGGCGTGGCCGGGAATGGTGCGGCTCGTAGTCGACGGCCTCCGTCCGGGAGCTGCACAACGAGTCCTGGTCCGGAAGCCCGCCGCGCTCATCCGCGCGGAGCTGCTCAAGGGATCGTACGGGGCGTTGATGGGGGCCGTGTTCGCACTGCACGTGGCCCTCTTTCTGGCAGTTCCGCTCTTTCCCATCCATTGGGTCAGGAACCTCGGGCTCTCCGACGGCCAGATAGGGTTGGGTACCGCGACGTTCTACGTCAGCGTCCTGGCGGGATCCGCCTTACTGTCGAGACTCGTGGCGCGGATCGGGAACCAGCGGCTGAGCGCAGTAGGCGTGCTGTTCATGAGCACCTATCCCGCGCTCATGGGCGCAAGCTCCGGACTGGAGCTGTTCCTCGGCGCGTCAGCCCTGGGAGGGTTCGGGTGGTCCCTGGTGGGCGGGGCGTTGACCAACTACGTGCTTGAGAAAGTGCCCAGCGATGATCGGCCTGCCCACCTGGCCTGGTACAACATGGCCATGAACGCAGGTTTGCTCTGCGGATCGTTACTCGGCCCCATGATCGCCCTTCCCATGGGAATGGTGCCGGCACTGATGGTGTTTGCGGTGTGCCGCCTTGCGAGCGCGGCGCTCATCTGGCGGCTGCGGTAGGGGCGGTTCCGAACGAGTACCCTACCGGCTCAACGCAGAGCCCGTCGCGTCCCCGCCCTCAATCCGGTTCGTGCCCTGCATTGACGACCAGCCGATCCAGGTCGCGCACCGTGGCGTAGGGGACGAAGCCCCTGGCCAGCGCTCGTGCGTAGAAGTCGTCGACCAGCAACGGCTCGGTGACGTAGTCCGTGACGAGCACCACCTTGTTCGCCCGGGCGAACTCGTCGAGGTGCCACAGCACCCCGCTGGTGAGCGACGGAGCCTGCGGGGTGTTCCCATCGTACCACGTGTCTTCCCGACCGATGCCCGTGACGGCATCGACATAGTCCGCATGGCGTGACAGCTCTTCACCATTCTGAGGGAAGATGCCGAAGCCCGGTCGACCCAGCGCGGCGCGGGCGGATCTGGCGATGGCAATCACGAACTCGGCCATCTCCTCCTCCGCGGATGCTCTATCCTCGCCACTCTCGCCACCAGGACCCCAGTACTCGTACGCATCGATGATATCGAGATAGACCCCGTCGAAGCCAGAGCCGACGACCCTACGGAGATAGCTATCTGATGTGCCGCAGATCAGCGCCTGCCATGCCGGATCCCAGTACCGAACCTTGTAGTTGCCCTGCCAGTCAGGGTTCGAGTCACCCAGCCATGAGGGGGCGCAGGGATCGGGGGTGCCGTCCCGGTCTGCATCCCACGACTCCTGCCAGTACCAGCGATAGTCCTCGGCTTCGCCGATGCTCATGTAGGCCAGCACCAGCTTAGCGCCTCCGGGGCTGGCCTTGAGGCCGGCTATCTGCGCCGCAGTGAATCGGGTCTCATCGCTTCCGTCGGCCGAATAGTCCATGATCACCAGATCGAACCTGGTGGCTCCGATGGCGTCGAGAGAGACATCCTGAAGCTGGTAGACGAAATCGTCGATCGTGTTCCACGATACGGGGGCATAGGGCGAATCGATACGCCAGAGATCGAGGTCGCCTCCTCGCGATGACTCGAAGGCGATCCAGGTCCCATCAGGGGAAAACGAAGGCGCCCCGTCGTATGATAGGTCCCAGGTGACCTGGAGGGGAGCGGCGTATCCTGCACGCAGGACCCAGATATCCGACTCCTCTTGTCCGCCCCGGTCAGATGCGAAGAGGATCATCGTCTGATCAGCGCTCCACGATGGATCGGTGTCCTCCCCGGGGTCATCGGTGATGCGGTGGAGGTCGCTTCCGTCGGCCGCCATCGAGTAGATTTCCCAGTTGCCGGTGTGGTTCGACTGGAACGCGATGCGATCGCCATGGGGGGACCAGTTGGGTTGCCAATCGTCGCAGGGATCGTCGGTGAGCCTGCTGACCACGCCTGAAGTCAGCTCGACGCGGTAGATCTCCCAGTTCCCATCGCGGTCGGACTGGAAGGCGATGGATGTCCCCGAGGGCGAAAAGGTGGGTTCCCAGTCGCGGGCCGGGTGATCCGTAATCTGTATCGGATGAGAAGCAGATGCGATTGGTGGCGCCATTCCAGGAGCCCCCCGGCATGTTGACATTGTCGGCTTCCGGTTCGGCCGTGAGGGGCGTGGGATTGGCGCCGGAACTGGCCACCCTCCACAGATTGAGATTGGCTCCGGAGCCGTTGCGGGTGGAAGAGAACACGATGCTCGCACCATCGGGCGAGAAGGCGGGGTTCTGATCGTCAGCGGCCGGGAAGACGGTGAGATTGACCGCGCCATCGCCAATGGGAGGTGGCTCGGTGCCGCTGCCGCCGCAGCACAGAATCGCTCCTGCGAGACAGAGCCCCAGATGTTGTCCGCGATTCACGCGTTGCTCCCGGGTGTGCCGTCACCCACGGAGATGCGAGACAGTGATGGTGGTTGAGGCGCTCTCCCGCTGTGGAGTTCCACGGCATCGTCCCGAACGGCCAGGAATCCCTCGCCCTCGAGCTCGCGAACTGTCCGCGCTGTGGATTGGGTCGACTCACCGACGGCATAGGCGAGGGTAGCGACGGTCTGCGAACCGTAGTGTGCCAGGTGTCGGAGGATGCGACCCCGCAGCTGCCGGTGTGACCCCTCGAACGGCGATTGACGGCGGTGCCGGGAGCTGCGTCGGGCGGGGTTGGGAACCTCCGTCTTGAGGTGTGTGCCGTAGTCCATCAGTGCCCAGTACCACTCCCGGGGGTTCGTCCGATCCAGGGCAGCCTCGACCAGCGGCAGGATTTCCCTGTCGGCAATCTCGGGCCGCCCGTGGAAGAAATGGTGGATGAAGACGCTCCGGATATTGGTTTCGATGAAGACGACCGGCCGGTTGAACGCATAGGCCGCGATGGCGCAGGCCGTGGCGTGGCCTATCCCGGGCAGCGTTTCGAGCGTTGCGGGATCATCGGGGACTTCGCCGCCGCGGGCAACCAGCTCCCGGGCCAACCGGTGAAGCGCCAGCGCACGCCGGTTGTAGCCGAGGCCGAGCCACACCTCCAGGACGCGGGAAACCGGCGCTACGGCGAGGGAGTGAACATCGGGGAACGCCTCGACGAATTCGTGGTACTTGGCCATGACCCGCGACACCTGGGTCTGCTGGAGCATGATCTCGGACAGGAGAATCCTGTATGGATCGTCGGTCTCGCGCCACGGCATGGATCGGGGGAACGCCCGATAGTAGGCGTACACCGTGGATTGGAAGTTCGCGAGGGTCGCGTCGTCAGGGATGCTCATGGTGGAACGGCTCTTGCATGTCTCTCCGGTGCGCATACGCATCCTGTGCGGGCCGGAGGGCAGTGGTTGGATCCCGGCTGGTCGGACGGGGCGTGATACCCGGCGATGGCACGCTTACGCATCCGCCCGAGCGATCATGCCGGTCCGGGCCATCGCTGCCCTCCGACCCGACCTCCGATTCGGCCCTCCTCGCATCTGCGGCTCCGAGCCTCCTCTTTCCCGCTC
>JALOPK010000436.1 GCA_025453925.1 Candidatus Eiseniibacteriota bacterium
CGCTGATATGCGGCGACGTGTCGAGATCGCCCACGTGCAGGTCGACGAGAACGGGCCTCCAGTCGCGCAGCGCGGTTCCCAACGCCGAGAGCATCTCCGGGTGTCCGTCGCCGGCGGCGCTGGTCAGGCTCAGGCAGATGTGTCCGCCCGCATCCACCAGCAGGATGTCGGCGTAGTCATGGTCTTTCTGGACGCGACGGAAGACACTGAGAAGCTGCTCGCCGGTTTCGCCGCCAGGATTGGCCCAGTAGCGCGCAGTGGCCACGGTCAGCGTGGCGTTCTCCGCAATCAGGCCGGCATCCTCCAGTTGGTCGCGACGCCAGGCAACGATCTGCTCCGCCTTGAGCGCGGCGATGCTAGCCAGCTCCTCCTCGACCTTGCGGCGCATGTCGTGGTCCTGGGCGCGATAGAACCACGCCCCTCCAGCGGCGAAAACCAGGAACGCGAGCGGCAGCACCACCTTTGCCCACGTGGGGAGTCGGGCGAGCGAGCGTCTCATGATGCCGGGCGCCTCCTCATTGAGAGGGTCTCTCGTCGGCGCGATGGCCCGGATGGCCGGCGCACGCCCTCGCCATGCGAAACGAAGGCTGCTTGTGGGACCTTGGAGTATACGTCTGCCTCAAGAGGCGGACAACCCTCGCCACGGGGCATGATGCGCCGGGGGACTGCCGGAACTCCTGAGTCCTCGTCTGGGCATGGCCGAATCGGGGCACTATTCTAATGTTAGAATAGTGCCGTGCCGGGTCGCGATTCTGCCCCGGATACTGGAGAACCTCGGGATCATGGGGACCTCCAAGGATCTGGCGTCGCCGCCGCCAGGCAGTATCTTCGGTACCTGGTCTAGGCAGAAACTGTGCTGTCCACTGCCCGCTGTCGGGCCCGATGTGGCTTGGCCGTCACGTCCACCGTGCGCGCGGGGCTTCCTTGCACGCTGACGCGTCGAGGAACCATTGGAACACTGAAGGAGGCCCGCGACGTCGGAACGGAACCGGCAATCGGCGGGCGATCTGCCCACGATTGCCACCCCGGCTGTCATGGCGCAACACTACCGGTGAGGAGCGACGCCGATGGAACTGGCTTCCGTCTCCTTGGTCGCCGATCGGATGGGCGAGGGCTCACGCCCGGAGCGCCCGAGTGAGGCGTGCGCGTCAGGTGGCAGGCTCTCCCATGATCGGTGACTTCCTCTCGCAGCAAACGGATTTCCTGCTCCTGCTCTCAGGGCTGGCATTTGCATGCCTCGGCGTCATCAGCCGGGCGCTGGCGCGAACGGACAGTCACCTCCCATGGAAGTGGTGCGCGCGCTTCGGGTTCTCTCAGGCACTCCACGAATGGCGTGGCCTCTTGACGCCCAGCCTCGAACCCTCCCCCGTGTCGGCGGTCGTTGGACCACTCCTGAATGCGGTGTCGTTTCTGTGCCTGGCGGAGTTCGCCCGGTCGGGAATCGCCTCCGTCGTGAAGCGCGGCCCGGGCCTCTGGGTTCATCTTGTTTTGCTGGCACTGACATGCGGCAGCGTGGGCATGGGGGCCACCGACCCTGACGCCGCGATCCGGTACTCCCTCGGCGCCGTGTCCACGCTGGCCGCGGCATGGCTCCTGTGGCGTGCGCCCGTCCTGGGTCTGCCCCAGGAGGCACGGGGCCGCGGCATCGCGGCGGTGGCGATGGCGGGGCTTGGCCTCGCCGCGGTGGCGGGACCGCCCATTGCTGTCCCGCTCCCGGACGCGGGCACCCTCGCGGGAATCTCGATCCAACTCGTGCGAGCGGTCTTCGCGCTTGCGATCGCCTGGGCGCTCTGCCGGCGATACCGGCGGCTCCGCAGGCTCGCGTTTGGCGACCGGGCCGCCCGCGCCGCCGGACGCATCAGCCGAGTGGCCGTGGGCGGTGTCGTCATCACCCTCGGTTTTGGGTTGATCTTCGCGCAGGAGTCGGGACAGGCGGCGGACCACGGCCAGCGCCGGGTGATCCTGACCGTAACCCGAATGGCCGCCGCCGCAATGGACGCCGACTCGATCCTGCGTTTGGCCGGTACCGAAGCTGACCTCGTCAGTCCCGACTACGGGAGGCTGAAACGGCAGCTCGTCGCCGCGCGGCGGGCCTTCCCGGACTGCCGGTTCGCCTACCTGATGGGGATGCATGACCGCCAGGTGATCTTCCTTGCCGATTCGGAGCCCGAGAGTTCGGAGGACTACTCTCCCCCCGGCCAGGCATACGAGGAAGCCAGCGCCGAGTTGGTCGAGATCTTCCGAACCGGTGAGGAGTTCGTGGAAGGGCCTGCCACCGACCGGTGGGGCAAATGGGTAAGCGGGCTCGTGCCCATCGTCCAGAACCGTTCAGGCCGGGTTGTGGCAGTGCTCGGACAGGATGTAGATGCATCCCGCTGGGCGCATGTGATCGCCAGGAGTCGCAGGGGCCCGCTTCTCATCACGCTTCTGGTCGCCACCCTGATTCTGGTCTTCTTCGCGGTCCAGCAGCGCTCCCAGGAGACCTCGACTGCGGTCGGGGACTCAGAGCGACGGTACCGAGGGCTCGTGGAAGGCTCCCCGAACTGCGTGGTGCTGCTCGATCCGACCGGCCACTTTCTCATGGTCAACCGAAACGGTGCCGCGGCCCTTGGGTGGGCACCGGACACGATCCTCGGCCGAGCCTTTCCGGAGCTGTGGCCTGAACCGACCCGCGAGGTGATAGAGGCAGAGCTCACGCGCGCCGCGCGGGGTGAGCAGGTTTCCTTCGAGTCGGCCTATCTGCGGCCCGATGGGCGCGACATGACGTGGCACGCCGCGTTGAACCCGATTGCGGATGCCGATGGCATGGTCAGGCGGCTTGTCGGCATCCTCACGGACATCACTGAGCGCAGGAGGGCGGAGAATCGGCTCCGCACGGCGAATCGCGAGTTGGAAGTGACCAATGAGAGACTTGAACGGGCCATCGATCGCGCCAACGAACTG
>JALOPK010000437.1 GCA_025453925.1 Candidatus Eiseniibacteriota bacterium
AGGCGCATCCCAAACTCCGCCCCGTGGAGACCAATACCGCGGGGATCTTCCTCGCCGGTGCGTGCCAGGCGCCCCGCGACATCCCGGAAACGGTGTCCCAAGCCTCGGGTGCCGCGGTCAAGGTGGCGGGGCTGTTCTCTCAATCCGAGTTGTCACGGGAGCCGGTCATTGCCGTGGTGCACCGCACCGCGCCGCCCTTGTTCTCCAAATGCGTCGGCTGTTTCCTCTGCGAGAGCGCATGCCCGTACCGGGCCATCGAGCGTGAGGAGATCAAGGATCGCCAGGGCCGCGTGCTGAAGGTCGTGGCCAAGGTGAACCCCGGACTGTGTCAGGGCTGCGGGACCTGCGTCGCATTGTGCCGCGTGAAGGCCATCGACTTGCAAGGCTTCACCAACGAGCAGGTCTTCGCCGAACTTGCGGCCCTCTGAGACAGGGTTCAGGGTTCAGGAGAGGGAGAGATGGCAGAGTACAGGCGGCTGGAGGACTTGCTCGTGTACCAGAAGCTCTGCCGTCTGCACATTGAGATAGGAGAGCTCACCCAGCGGTGGCCGGCCGAGGGGAGATTTGAGTTGGGCTCACAGGCGAGACGCTCATCGAACAGCGCTCCTGTCCAGTTTGCCGAGAAGTACGATGATCGACACGTGCGCAACAGGATTGAGGGCGTCAATCGAAGCCGTGGAGAGGCCTCAGAGACCGTGCATCACCTGTACATGGCGTGGCGAAAGGCTACGAAACACAGGAAACGTACGAGGAGTATCGTGCGCGATATCAGGAGTGCATCCGGATGCTCAACGGTGTGGAACGTACCCTTGAGAGGCAGTTGCCTGAGTCTGACCGCCGCTGGCCCACTTCGGCCTTGCGGGAGGACGCCGATGCCTATGGTGAGTGTTCCCGCGGATATCCTGAACCCCGAACCCTGAATCCTGATACCTAATAAGCAATAGGAGATGACATGGCGGATTTCGAACCGAAGATCACCGCGTTTGTCTGTACGTGGTGTACCTATGCCGGCGCGGATCTCACTGGCACCAGCCGCATCAAGTATGCGTCGAACGTGCGAGTGCTGAGAGTCCCCTGTACCGGGCGCATCGACTTCATGTATGTGCTGCAGGCCTTCGCCCAGGGTGCCGACGGCATTATCGTGTCGGGTTGTCACCCGGCGGATTGCCACTACACTTCGGGTAACCTTCATGCGCGCCGGCGCTGGGTCGTGTTTCGCAAGCTCTTGGATTTCGTCGGTGTCGACACCCGCCGGATTCACTTCGCCTGGGTGTCTGCGGCCGAGGGCGCGAAGTGGGCGGATCTGGTGAACTCGGTAGTGGCGTCCGTCAGGGAACTAGGCCCATACGATGAGTACCGCCAGGCTATCCCTTCCCACATAAGACCGGGAGGGGTTGCCGCATGAGCGCGCTGCACGATGCCGCACGAGGAATCCTCGAGTCAGGCGCCGCGGCTGTGGTGATCGGCCACGGGGAAGGCACCGCCACGGGCGCACGCCCGCTCTTCGTCCGCGATCCCGCCAAGGCGGGCGAACTGGTGTTCGATGAACGGTGCGTGCACAACCTTGCGGTCTACCTCCTCAAGCCTGAAGTGAAGGCACTGGGAAGAGCCGCCCTCGTCGGACAGCCTCCGACCCTGCGGTCGGTGCTTCAGCTTGCCGCCGAACAGCAACTGAAGGAGGGCGACGTCATCCTGCTTCTCCCCGAGCCCGATGGCGGGGTCCGCCAGGTCGAGTCGTTCGCCGACATCGAGCGCGCGGTGAGCGAGGCAGATGCTCAACTGTCGCCTGAAGAGCGTGCCTGTCTCGATGAGGTTGCCGCGCTGCCGCGCGAGGAACGATGGCGCTTCTGGCAGCAGGAGTTCACCCGTTGCCTGAAGTGCTATGCGTGCCGTGCGGCATGCCCCCTGTGCTATTGCACCCAATGCATCGTCGATGTCAACCAGCCCCAGTGGATCCCCGTGCCGCCCCATCCGCTCGGCAACATGGACTGGCATGTGGTGCGCGCCATGCACCTGGCCGGCCGCTGCATCGGCTGCGGGGCATGCGCACGGGCTTGCCCCGTGGACATCCCGCTCAACCTCCTCAACCAGGTGATCGAGGAAGAGATCGCCGGGCAGTTCGACGCCCGAGCCGGACTTTCGGCTTCGGCCTCCTATGCGCTCTCGACCTTCACGACCGGCGACAAAGACACTTTCATCAGGTAGTGAGTGATGATCGAACAGCAACGACTGAGTGCGGCCTCGATGGAGACCCTCTTCCAGCGTCTCAAGACCGGCGGATGGCGAATCGTCGCGCCCCGGGCATCAGGTGACACGATGAGTTTCTCCGAGGTAGATTCCCCCCGCGACATGGCCACGGGTATGATCCAGACGACCCTCTCCCCCAAGTCGGAAGTCTTTCCCATGTGGGAGGAGTTGTTCCGGTTCCGGCGGACCGAAACGGGCATCGAAATGACTGAGCCCACGGCGCCGATCCAGCCGACGGTTGTGTTTGGCGTGCGACCCTGTGATGCGCGGTCCTTGGCCGCTCTACACGCGGTCTTCACGTGGGACTATCAGGATGGACCCTATCTTCAACGGCGAGCGAAGGTCGTTCTGGTGGGCATGTCCTGCGCGGAAGCCGACCAATGCTGCTTCTGCACGTCCGTGGGAGGCGGCCCGGGTGATGTGACGGGCAGTGACCTGCTGCTCACCTCGATCGGTGATGACTACCTGGTGGAGATTGTGAGCGAACGAGGGAGGGAGTTGGCGACGCTGGCCGGGGATCTTCTTGGAGCGGTGGGGGATGTCGACAAGGCGGCTCATCTCGCGGATGTTCCGGTCAGGTTCGATGTCGATCAACTCGCCAAGCGCCTCCCCCGGGCCTTTGAGCAGGACGACCTGTGGATCGAGCAGTCACTCCGCTGTCTGGGCTGCGGCGCATGCGCCTATGTCTGTCCCAC
>JALOPK010000438.1 GCA_025453925.1 Candidatus Eiseniibacteriota bacterium
CGCCTGCTCCCTTACCTCACCGCCAATGCCCGGTTCATCGTGGACGAGCGTCAGGATGTGCTCATGGTTCCCAATGCCGCCCTGAAATGGGCCCCCAGCGCCGAGAACGGTCCGGGGGAACGCCCGGCCGGTAACGGGGGCGGCGGCTCCCCGGGAGACGTCAAATCCGTTGACACACCCCCCGGGCCGTCATCCCTTTCGACACTGTGGGTCCGGCAGGGTGGAGAGATTCGACCCGTTCAGGTCCGAAAAGGCCTGAGCGACGGTGCGTTGACGGAAGTCCAGGGGAGCGAGATTCGGGAGGGGATGGAGGTCGTCATCGGCCAGCAGACCATCCAGGATCGATCCGCTTCGGCCACGACCGTCAACCCCTTCGCCCCCAAGAATCCCTGGGCTCGACGCACGCCCTCGCCGTCCGGAGGGACGCCGGCACGTTGACGACCCTGTGCCGTCCCAAAGCGGAGATCCAGGGGAGCTTCCGCCGGGAACTCCGGAAGGCTACGCGGAGACACTGACTTTGAAGCTTGTTGAACTGCACGACATTCAAAAAGTCTATCATTTGGGCGAGACCTCGGTGCAGGTGCTGCGAAACGTCTCCCTGAGCATCTCCCGGGGCGAGCTCGTGGCCCTCATGGGCGCGTCGGGATCGGGAAAGACCACGCTGATGAACATCCTGGGATGCCTGGACCGCCCCACCTCCGGGCAGTACCGGCTGGATGGGCGCGATGTGACGTCCATGTCTCCGGACGAGCGTGCAGTGCTCCGCAACCAGGAGCTGGGCTTCGTATTCCAGAGCTTCAACCTGCTGCCGCGCACCAGCGCCCTCGATAATGTGCTCATGCCCCTCCCCTACTCGGGCCGGCGCTCCTCTCAAGGCGAAGCGAGAGAGAGGGCCATGGGGCTGCTTCAGCGAGTGGGGCTGGGGGATCACCTGGACCACGAGCCTTCCCAGCTTTCGGGTGGGCAGCAGCAGCGTGTGGCCATCGCCAGGGCCCTCGTCAACTGCCCCTCCCTCCTGTTTGCCGACGAGCCTACGGGCAATCTGGACTCCAAAACCGGTGAGGAGGTGCTCGAACTCTTTCGCGAGCTCAACAAGGAGGGTGTCACGATCCTCCTGGTCACGCACGACGAAGCAGTGGCCCGCTATGCCGGGCGGGTCATCCATATTCGCGACGGCCTCGTGGAATCGGTAGCTCCCGGCAGAAGCGGGGCGGACGCCGCGAGAGAAGAAGAGACGGCGGATCCCGCCGCTCCATGCCGGGCGATTCCCGATCGACTTTCGGTCTTCGAGAGCGGCCTGCGAATGGTGAGGACCGCCTTGAGCGCACTCCGGCGCAATGTCATGAGGGCCGCACTCACGACGCTCGGCATCGTCATCGGAGTCGCGGCGGTGATCGCGATGATGGAGATCGGGAGAGGCTCGGCAAGCTCCATCCAGCAAACCATCGCCAGCATGGGAGCCAACAACCTCCTCATCACGCCGGGAACCGCCTCCAGTGGGGGAGTCACCTTCGGGGCCGGCAGCGTCATGACCCTCACCCCCGAGGATGCCGAGGCCATCGCCCGTGAAGTCCCCGCCGTCCGAGCGGTTGCCCCTGCCGTGAGGGTCCGCATGCAGGCGATCCACGGCAACCGCAACTGGGTGCCCAATGAGATCCTCGGAACGACCTCCGCTTACCTCACCGTTCGTGAGTGGGCCTTGAGTGAAGGTGAGATGTTCTCGGACCAGGAAGTTCGCAGTGTCGCGAAGGTGTGCGTGCTGGGGCAGACCGTCGCCCGCGAATTGTTCCAGGGCGAATCGCCCGTCGGCAGGGAGATTCGCGTGAACAATGTTCCACTGAAGGTGACCGGGGTTCTCGGCGCCAAAGGGGCCAACATGATGGGCTGGGACCAGGACGACGTGGTGCTGGCTCCCTGGACCACCGTCAAATACCGGGTGAGCAGCACCGCCGTCGCCAGCGCCAACCAGAGCTCGTCCTCGTCGAGCAGCACCGGGCAAACCACCTCCACGAGCCGGCTGTACCCCGGCGCCCGCGACAACCTGTACCCGGAGCAGTCCGCCGCCCAGGCGGCCAACACCCCGGTGCCCATCCGGTTCACGAACATCAGTCGGATTCATGCCGCAGCCGTTTCGAGCGAGGCGACTCGCGAGGCCATCGAACAGATCACGGCGCTCCTGCGCGAACGGCACCGAATCCGTCCCGACGAGCCCGATGACTTCGCCATCCGGGACATGGCGGAGATGACCGAAGCCATGTCCTCGACGGCCTCCATGATGACCCGGCTGCTTCTGGCTGTGGCCCTGATTTCCCTCGTGGTGGGCGGGGTGGGGATCATGAACATCATGCTCGTCTCGGTGACGGAGCGCACCCGCGAAATCGGCCTGCGCATGGCTGTCGGCGCGCGGCGTCACTTCATGCTCCAGCAGTTTCTAACGGAATCCGTGGTTCTGTGTTTTTGCGGCGGAGCGGTGGGCATCCTGCTGGGGAGAGGAGCCTCCTACCTTGTGAGGCTTTTTCTGCGATGGCCCACGGAGTTGTCGCTGGACGCCGTTTTCGCTGCCTTCGTGGTCTCGGCCACAGTGGGAATCGTGTTCGGATATTACCCGGCATGGAAGGCCTCGCGCATGGATCCCATCCAGGCGCTGCGTTATGAGTGACTTCAACATTCATCAAACATCAAAGGTCAGACTCGAGGAGACGGCTGCACGGATCATAGCTCGTGGAAGCCTCACCCAAAACCTGTTTCTGCCACACACATCCTCTTGCTCTGGAAAACCCCATGAAAAGCTCCTCGATCAGCCAGGAACCCGACACCCGAAACTCGAAGCCCGAACCATTGCCGGGCAAACCCGGGATTCGCTGCATCTGGATGGCGTGGCCTCTCTACCTCACCCTGATGGCGGGGTGCGCCGTCGGGCCCGACTTCAAGCCGCCCGGGGC
>JALOPK010000439.1 GCA_025453925.1 Candidatus Eiseniibacteriota bacterium
CTTGATTCGCTTGAAGTCCTTGAGCGGAACGTGGATCACCGGCTCAAAGTCGCCCGGCTGCCCCCTGCTGTTCCCGCCCATCTCGATGACCCCGTCCAGTCGGGTCGTGACATCGGCCGCCCAGATTCCATCGATGCCGTCCCACTGGACGAAGAAGTGAAATTTTGTCCGCGTGACCGCCGCCAGCTCTGCCCCCTTGATCCATTTCGCCAGACTCAGGATCACGGTCGGGTATTGCTTGTCGCGCCACTTGAACTCCCCGAAGGAGTAGATGGCTTTGCCCCGAGAGAACACCCAGTCGACGTGATACAGGGTCGGAGACAGCTTCTCGCACCCCAGCCCTGTGGCGCGGACGAGGATCTCCTTAGCCTCGCCCTCGCGTCGGAGATCCTCCTCGGTTTCGTTGTGGTCCCTGAAGATCACAGACACCTCCACGCCTGCTCGATCCACCCCTTCCGAGTTCTCGGAGCGGACAGCCTGAGCACGCAATCAAACTGATACCTGCCGGTGTACGGGAGCACGGCAATCACCGTACTCATGCCGTCAGGCTCCCCAGAGAACCACGTCGGCACCCGGTCGCCGACCTTCACAGTGGCGAGTCCAGATAGCCGGCGGACTGCCCGAAGATCCGGGGCGGATCGTCGAACGGCTCCGGGGCTTCGAGATCGTAGTCGTTCGCCTCGTGCCAGAGGACATCCGCTTCGGCGTTGATGTCGTCGAGCAGGTTGTCCACCTCGGCCGGCTCGAAGTCGTCGGCGTACTTCAGGTGGTAGGGGCCGACCTCAGCGTCAGACCCTTCGACGATCGAGCCGAGCGCGATGCCGTCGTCCTCGAAGCGGATCCATGCGCCGCACTCGGTCGCCTTGTAGATGGCCCGGGCAGCAGACTCCTCAGAGTCCGCGCCGAGCCAGTCGAGCACGTCCTGTTTCGTCTTCATGCTACCTGCTCCAGATACTCGAACTCGCCGTAGGGGTAGGCCGCCTCCAGCTCCCGGGCTTCCTGCTGGCGGGCTTCGTACGCCGCGAGATCCTGCGCGTACTGCTCCTCCAGCCATTCGAGGTGCTCGCGGTCCCGCTCGATCACGGCCGGCAGCTCCCGGTCCAGACTGTCGATCAGGTCGTGGAGCGTCTCGATGGACATCGAGCTGAAGTCCATGTGGCGCGGGCGGAAACCATTCACGTCCTTGTAGAGGTCCCAGACCACCTCGCAGAGAACCTGATGGTGCTGCTGTTCTGCTTCCGTCATTTCGATCTCCTTCGTCTGAGTGCCTGAAGCGGCACCACGAGACGAATGATGGCTGACATTGTCAGCTATGTCAACACCCCTGCGGATCGAACTTCATCACCGGCACGCCTTTGGCTTCCGCCCTTCGAACCATGTCGGCAGTCCCCGTCCCGCCCGGGAACGCAACCACGAGCTGTATGGGCCAGCGCTCCCGCAGCTCCCTGTTTCTGATCGGGCCGGCCGCGCGCCCGTTCACCTTCCACCGGGCGTTATGCCGAACGTGGATCACCTCGCGGTCATCCGCCCAGTCGCCGGCCAGACGGTCCGCGCCGGGGGCCCCGCCCTCCACGAGCACCCAGATGGGCTCAGCCTTGTGCAGGAGATCCAAGGATCTGTACAGGTGCTCCCGGTCGGCGAAGTTCCGGCCACCGCACACCAGAACCGTGCTCCAGCCGGCCATCACTCGATCCTCCACACGCCGACCCGCTCGCGGCCCTGCTCGTCAATGAACTTCCGAACCGTGAACTTCATGCCGTGCCGCTTCCCGTACGTGTACGACGCACTGGCGAGGTTGCGGTACAGCTTGACGTCGCCCTCGATGCAGTCGGGCGTATTGGGCTTCAGGGAGCCCCAGTCGTATATGCCCGGACGGTGCACCCTGATCGGCGGGATCTTCCGCCGAGTCCTCTGCGCTTCCACTTCAGCACTCCCAGATCCACTGGCAGTTCCCCTCGTCGTCGCAGTAGCAGCGCGCGGCATCGTACCGGCAGCCCAGCGGCGGCAGGGGCTTCAGCCCGCACCCGAACCCATACGAGAACGCTGCGGACGACGCGCCCAGCAGCCCCAGAACCAGTAATCCCAGCAATGACTTTCTCATTTCGATCTCCCTCGTCTCAGTTTCGCGATCTCCCGCTTCCGGGCTTCGATCGCCGCCACGGCACCGATCACGTCTCGCGTGCTCTTGATGCGCTCCTTCATCTGCGCCACCCGCGCCTCCGGGGTCTCCCCCACCTTGCACCGGTAGCACTGTGAATACTTGCCCTTCGTGTCGAAGTCCTCGCCGCAGAGCGAGCAGGCAGCCACGATCCTGCTCATCGCCCCAGCTCCACACCCATACGGCGCAGAAGGTTGCGAGCGCGCCGCTCTTCGGTTCGAGTCAGCTCCTTCCAGTTCATCAGCTCGGACACGTAGAACTGAGCCTCATTCAGAAGCCCCCGGACCCGAGCCAGATCGTCCACCGGTCTCGACTTCCCGCACGCGCTCACCATGGAGCTGAGGCACGGGAGCACGGAGTCGAGCGTCGCAGTCCCGATCGCCTTACCCCTCGGGGCCCACCACAACCGACCCTCGTCGTTTACGCCAAACAGCTCAGTCTTCCCGCTCTCGAACTCGATCTGCCATTCCATCCCTCAGCCCTCCACGTAGGCGTTCTTTTCCATGTACTCGTCCCGAACCAGAGCGTGCTGATGCGCCGCCCGGACAGCCTCATCGCTTGCGTCCATGAACTCAGCCATCGCGGCCTTCATGTCCTCCGGGATCTCGACGTTCGACTCCAGCAGCAGGTTCAGCGCGCGGATCGCCAGCGGGACACCGTTCACCGAAGCGTTCGTCGCTTTCGAGAGACGCTGACGGGCAGCGAAGTCCTCGGCGGTTGCCCGCTGCATACGCTTCGCGACCATCACCCGATCCAGATCCTCGTCGCTCGGGA
>JALOPK010000096.1 GCA_025453925.1 Candidatus Eiseniibacteriota bacterium
CTGGAGGATCTGTCCGGGCGCGACCATGATGAATGCGCTCCCTTTCCCCACCGACAACTCAATCCCCGAAGGGATCACGGAGCCTGGTGCGATGACGGCAGTCGTATCGAGGCCGAGCTGCGTGTGCCGGTGCAGGTGCGGACCGTGGAGGAGTATCGGCGAACCCGCTGTGGGCGAGACCATGATCATCACGGTCAGCATCGTCTCCCACGCCCGGGGGCGCCAGCCCTCGTCGCGGGGCCGGTCACGTCGGCACTTGCCGCCGGGAAGACGATTCAGACGTTTGGTCATGTGCCGCGCGTGGAGGGTTTGTCCGGGTGCGGGGCGGGCGAGAAGCGGGCGATCACGGCCGCGCTCACGCGCTCCAGGCGCATGGCGCGAGAGCCCTTCACGAGGATGACGTCGCCATGACGGTGATCAGCGATCAATAGATCAATCATTTCCTCCGCGGTCCCGACATGGACGCCGATCCCATGGGGCGCCTGCCGGGAGTACTCCTGCACGGTATGGCCCGATAGCGGTCCGAATCCCAGAAGCATCCCGATTCCCAGGGCTGCGGCCCGCGCCCCGATCTCGCGGTGATACTCTGCGGAGGATGCTCCGAGCTCCCGCATGTCAGCCATGGCCACGACGCGCCGCCCTGCCACCGGGAGCTCCGCGATGGTGCAGAGCGCCGCCATGAGGGCATCGGGCGATGCGTTGTAGCAGTCCTCGAGAATGATGCTTCCGTCCAGGAGCCGCACCAGCCGTGACCGCAGGGGAGAGGGTTCGAACGCGGCGAGCCCTCGCGCCACGTGGTCGGCGGTGGCGCCGGAGGCTATGGCTATGGCGGCAGCGGCAGCCGCGTTCATCCGGTTATGGGCGCCCGGCACTCTCAGCGTCACCGGCACGTCAGTACCCCCCCAGCACAGCGAAAACGTCTGGAAATCAACTCCAGTTCGCGCGTTCAACGAAAGACGCACGGAGGCTGAGGGATCCATCCCGAACGTGATCCGCCGGATGTCTCTCCGGAGCGCCATGCTCCGCACCAGTTGATCGTCCGCATTCAGGACGGCCACACCGTCGGGCTGGATGCCGTCGAGGATCTCGGCCTTGGCCCGGGCGATCTCCGACAGGTTCGAGAAGTTCTCCAAGTGTACCGGCCGCACGTTGGTCACCGCCCCCACCTGCGGCCTGACCAGAGGGACCAGGGCGCGGATCTCACCGGCGAAGCTCATGCCGATCTCTACCACGGCGAAGCGGTGGTGGGAACGCAGCGACAGCAGCGTGAGCGGTACTCCCGTCGAGTTGTTGAAGTTGCCTGCGGTCGCCGCAGTGGGTCCCGCCTCGGTAAGAATTGCCGCCGCCATGTCTTTGACCGTTGTCTTTCCGACGCTGCCGGTAAGGGCTGCAACGCTCCCGGGGAACCCAGCTCTCCAGTGGCTCGCTAGTCTGCTCAGCGCTTCCAGGGTGTCGCGCACCAGTAACCGAGGAAGCTCCATCCCCGCATCACTCCGTGCCACCACCGCAGCCGTCGCTCCGCGGTTGGATGCGTCACGGATGAACCCGTGACCGTCATGGGCCGTGCCAGGGAGTGCCACAAACATGTCCCCCGGCGTTACCGCCCGGGAATCGAGACTGATGCCGCTCACCGCCGCGGGAGGCGTATCGAGCCATCGACCGCTCGTCCAGTCAACCAGATCGCCGGAGGCGATGTCGCAATCCGTTCTCATCGGAAGTGTTGCCATTCATCCTCCTTCGAAGGGAAACATAGTTGCTCGCGTCTCGCGGGCAACAGGCACTGCGATCCGTGGTCACACCAACACCGATACGGCGCGACCGGCTTCACCCCTTCCTTGAGGGCCTTGACAGCCTTATGGCTGCGGGGTTGCTTGACTCCAACGCGCATGTTCATGCTCATCGCTCTCGGCGACGCCGGATGCTCCTCGGGGCACCCGTGCGTGTCGAGCGGGGGCGTAGCTCAGCAGGCAGAGCAGCAGACTTTTAATCTGACGGTCGCAGGTTCGATTCCTGCCGCCCTCATGCGTGTATCCGAAGTGACCTGCCATCACGGGAGCATCACATTCATGGATGTAACTGTCAACGAGTTTCAGAAGTCGGCCACCGAGCGGGTCGTTGCAAAGATCAGGGAGTTCCGCGGCCGGCAGTACGTCGACATTCGCGTCTACTACCTCGCCAACATCTCCGACAATACGTATGCCCCTACGAAGAAAGGGATCATGCTCTCCCCCGAACTGCTTCCGGATCTCTCGAGTATGGTCGATCAGCTCGTGAAGGCCTGCGGCGGGAACGGGGCAGAAGGAGGGTCTGACGGGTAGCGGCGTCGTGGTTTCCGGCGCCGGAAAGGTCGGCGTCCCGGCAAGGCCGCGGCCTTAGATACGCCCCGTTCGGGGCATGAGGGGAGAGTGGTGCCATGACTTCAGCCAGCAGAGCGACGAGGCCAGCGGCCGGGGTCGAGACCCAGCGCAGGCTGCTCACCCTTTTTGCGTCGGCGTCGCTGATGCCGGTCCTGCTCCTGGTGTACGTGTTCGTGGTGTACATCCTTCCCGTGGCCCGGCAGGGTGCGAGCACATTGCAGCCCACTCCGCTGGTCATGCTGATCATCGCCTCCGTCATTCTGGCCGTGTCCGGCACCATTCTCATCGCCACCACGTCCCGGCGGCTCGGTTCCATCGCCGCGTCTCTAGCTGCTGCTGCGCCGCCGCCGCCCGGCGTCCGTGCCGATGAACTCGCGCAGGTGGAGACTGCCGCCCGCCGACTGAAGGGTGTCATCGACCATCAGAAAGCGGAGATCCTTCAATTGAGGCAGGAGCAGGCCCAGCTCCGCCAGGATCTCCAGCATTCCCGCGAGGAGGCGGAGCGCGTCGCTGCCGCCCAGCCGGTCCCCGGCACGTGGGACCTGGATGGATGGCAGGGGTATCTCGACCAGGAGGTTGAGCGGTCGAGAAGGTATCATCGCCATTTCTGCGTGCTCTTCCTCCAGCTCGAACGGTTCGCCGAGGCGGTGAATCGCCTTCCCACGGTCGAGCGAGAGGAGATTGCCCGCAGCATCACCGAACGCCTGCGCTCCTGGGTTCGGCTGAGCGATCTCATGGCAGGTTCGCCCCAGCAGTACTTCGTCATGCTGCTGCCCGAGACCGAAGTCCACGGCGGACGCAAAGTCGCTGAACGCATGGTTGCCCGGCTGTGCGACGGATCATTCGTCACGCGGTCCGCTCTCCAGGGGATCTCCTTCGCAGCTTCGGCAGGCCTGGCCTGTTTCCCCGATGACGCCAGGGATTCCGGTGGCCTGATCGAGTGTGCGCGCGCCGCGTTGGCCGCCGCGTGCACCGAGGGGAACGGGGCAGTGGCGATCTACGACAAGAACCAGAGGAAGTCGGGTGACTGGCCCCCGGCGAGTTCACAGTAGGAGCGTTTCGCTGCCGCCTCCGATCTCGTCTGTCCCCACGCGGACATGAGGGGCTCACACCGGGCTGTTGCACGAACGCCTTCTCTCCTCATGGGCCTCGCGCTCATTCTCTCGCGCAGGTACCTGCATCATCCCGGGGGACGCCGGAGACTGTCGGGGCTTGTGGCGGTGGCCGGCGTTGCAGCGGGCGTCACGATGCTCGTAGTGGTTATGGCCGTGCTCAACGGTCTGGCGACGGACCTCCGGTCGAGAATCACCAGAACGGAAAGTCACATCCGCATCACCCGGTCCGACGGCCTGCCGGCGGTGGTCGACTCGGCTTTGGTCGTCTCCCTGGCGGGGCAAGGACGCCTCGTGGGCATGGCCCGATTCGTGCAGGGAGAACTCCTGCTCATCCATCACGGCAAGACTGCGGGTGCTCTGCTCTATGGGATCGACATGGCCAGCCCTGGTCGAGGCGAGGAACTGCGATCCATGTTGCGGGACGACGGTTCCTGCGCCTCGGGCACGGGAGGGCTGGTGCTGGGGAGCCTCCTCGCGCAACGCATCTGGGCGGTACCGGGGGACACCGTATTGCTCGCGACTCCCAGGGAACTCATGCCTCGCCCCGGAGGCCGACCCCCAAGACTCGCGCGGCGGGTGGTTGACTGCGTCTTCACCTCCGGCCTGCCGGATTTCGATGCAAGTCTCGCGTTCATGCCGACGGACCAGGCCGTGCGTCTCTTGGAGGGCCAGAGCGCTCCCGGCGTGGAGCTGTGGCTTCGTGACCCTGCCGATGCTCCCCGGGTTTCCCGACGCCTCGCGGCGGCTCTGGCGACTACCGAGCATCTTGAGGTCAGGCACTGGGGCGAACTGAACCGGAGCCTGTTTGATGCCCTGCGGCTTGAGAAACTGGCGATGTTCGTTGTCCTGGCTCTGGTGATCTGCATCGCCGGCCTCAACATCACGGGCGGCATCCTCCGTAACGTGATCGCCCGGCGCACGGACATCGCGATTCTCATGACCATGGGGTGTACGCGCACCACGGTTCTGGCCGTGTTTCTTCTCGAAGGCATGCTGATCGGTGTGGCGGGCGCGGCCCTGGGAAGTACGTTGGGTGTTGGTCTTGGAGCCGCCATCGAGCGATCGGGGGTGTTGACCATCCCGGGAGATCTCATGCCATTCGCCATCATCCCCATGCTGATGCGCGCCGGAGACCTTGGCTGGGTCTGCATCGCCTCGGTCTTCATCACCACCGCAAGCGCGGTCTATCCTGCCTACCGAGCCTCGCGGCTAGATCCAGTGTCCATTCTCCGGGATCTCTGATGATGCTCGCCCTGCGTGCCGCGGCCCATTTGGCGTTCTCGCCATCGGGCCGGCTCTACCGGGTGATCTCGCTGCTCTGCGTGGCGGGCATCGGCCTGGCCGTCGCCGCATTGGTCGTGGTCATGTCGGTCATCAACGGCTTCCGGTCTGAATTCGCGAGATCCCTCTTGCGGGCAGAACCGCATGTCACCGTTCGCGCCATGGGGAGGCAGCTCGGGGACAACGATTCCGCCACCGCCGCCGTGCTGCGGCAACTGCCCGGAGTCCGCAGCGTCGATCCCTACTTCCTGCAGGAAGTCCTTGTCGCCAAGTCGAAACGGGTCGGGGGCGGGCTGTTTCGCGGTGTCCCGCGGGACGGTCCCTTTCCCTCGGCGACCACGGTGGTTGCGGGGCGATGGCCGCCGGACCGTCCCGAGGATATCGCCCTGGGCAAGGAGCTTGCCGCCCGGGTTGGCGCAGTCGTGGGCGACTCAGTGGTGCTGGCGACCTTCCTTACCGTCGGTGAAGGGAGTGCCCTCTCGACGCCCCGCGTGATGCCCTTTCGCATCGGCGCACTCCTGGATCTCGGCGTTTTTCAGTACAACAACTCGCTGGCGGTGGCGGACCTGGGTGTGGTGCAGAGCTTCTACCGCTGCGATGGTTTGATTACGGGCCTGGAGCTCTCCCTGGAGGATCCGCTCGCCTCCGATCCGCTTGCCCGAATCGTTGCCGACAGTCTCGGATTCCCATTCTACGCGACCAGCTGGCGGGAGTTGAATGCACCCATGTTCGCGATGCTCACGTTGCAGAAAAGGGCGCTATTCCTTATTCTCACGCTCATGATAGCAGTTGCCGGCGCCAATGTGGTCAGCGGGCTGACTGCTCTGGTGAGCGCGCGGGGCCGTGATATCGGCATCCTCATGGCCATGGGCGTTCGAAGGAAGGGGATCACGCTCGTGTTTCTGTGGGTCGGTGCGATCCTCGGCATGGCCGGGCTTGCTGCGGGGCTTCTCCTGGCGACCGGCCTCATCGCTTTGGCCAATGGAACCAATCTGGTGCGTCTCGCCGCCGACGTGTATCAGATCGAGCGCCTTCCCCTGAGCATCCAGGCGCTTGACCTGGCGGTGGTGTCGGGCACGACTCTGGCGGTGGCGGTTGTCTGCACGCTCCTCCCTGCCCTGAGGGCGAGTCGACTCCTTCCCATCGAGATCCTGCGCTATGAGTAAGCCTGGCCGCGTTCGCGGGCTTCTGGTCAACAACCTCACCCTGAAGCTCAGTTCCCTCGTTCTGGCGACGATCCTCTGGCTGCACGCCACGACGCTCCAGACATATGACGACGTACAGGGGGTGAAGCTGGAAATCGCCGGGATTCCCGATTCCTTGGTGAGCATGGTGCCGCTTCCCACCCGGGCCGAGGTCGCATTCCGTGGCAAAGGGGATCAGCTCTGGTGGCTGTTCTTCCGGACGCCCCGGGTCGTGCTCACGGTGGAAGATCCGCGCCCAGGCGTGGCGGTGCTGTCCCTCCATCCCAGCAACGTCCATGTTCCCAGTGGTCTGGACGTGCAAGTGAGTGACGTGACTGCGCCACGGACGATCCGAATTGAACTCGATCTGCTCAAGCGGAAGGTCGTGCCCGTGATCGTGGAAACCACCGGCCTCCCTGCTCCGGGGTACGTGCGAGTCAACGACAGAATCGTCGTGGATCCCGCCCACGTGACTCTGGAGGGGCCGTCTTCGGTGCTCGATGACCTCGATGGGGTGCGCACCGAACCCATGGACATCTCGAACGTCAAGGGACCGGTGTCGCGGAGACTACGGCTTGCCTTGCCGGCCGCCCCGCATCTCACGACCCCCACTGAGGCGGTCTCCGTGCAGGCACTGTTTGAGCGGCTCATCCGACAGACTATTGAAGCCGAGCCTGTCCTGAGCCGTCGCCTCCCCGAGGGGTGGGCGCTCGAACCCGAGACGATCCGCCTCCACCTCTGGGCACCGAGCAGCCTCGAGGATTCTCTTCGCGCACTGGACGTTGCGGCGCTCGGCCCTGCCCTTGCCATACCGAGGGCGCCGCGCGACTCCGCCATGCTGGACGTCGAGGTGCATCCGCCGTCCTGGGTGCGGCAGTGCACGGCGGATCCCCCCCGGGTTCTGATGCGGCGTGTGTCGCCGCAGTAGCCGTCACCGGCCATGAGCCGCCCCTTGGTTCCGTCGGCTGACGGATCTGGGCGGGCGCTCTGCGCCATCCACGTGCACAGCAGCTACTCTGATGGCTCCGCGGCCCTCGGCGCCATAGTGGACGATGCCCGTGCGGCAGGGATCGATGTCCTGATGATCACCGATCATCACACCATGGCCGCTGCCCGCCACGGGTGGGCAGGGTGGCAGGACGGGGTCCTGGTGATCGTGGGCTACGAGCACTCCGACCCCCTGGATGAGAACCATCTGCTCGTGTTCGGGCTCCCGCAACCACTGGACCCGACCCTCCCCGCGGACCGATACGTGGGAGAAGCCGTCCGGGCCGGTGCCACGGTGTTTGCCGCCCATCCCGTGGAACGGCGGGTACCGCGAGGGCGAATCAGAGCGTATCCCTGGACCGCTGGTGCGGATCTGCCGTTCCAGGGCCTGGAGGTGTGGAATTTCATGTCTCTGTGGGTGGAACGGCTCTCACGCTCTCGGATGCTCCTGAACTACCTCCGTCCCGGGCTGACCGGAGAACGCCCCGATCCAGAGACCCTCGCTCTCTGGGATCGGTGTGCAGAGACTCGGCCCGTCGCGGGGATCGCGGGCCTCGACGCGCATGCGCTCAAGATGCGGTGGGGCCCGGTGACGCTCACGCTCTTCTCCCATACCCGCCATTTCCAGGGCCCGTTGACCTTGGTGGAGACCGCGACTCCCCTCTCACGCCGTGATGCGCCCGCCGACACTCGGCTGATCCTGACCCACCTGGCCCGCGGAAATGCGCTCATGGGCATCCCCCGGCTGGGACCGTTGGACAAGGTCAACGCCACGGTGGACGGAAGGGTCGGCCCGGTATGGGGCGAGACGTTTGTGCATCAGCCCGGAATGGAACTCGGAATCGAGGCGCCCCTTCGGGTTCGGTTTCGCCTAGTGCGAGCCGGGCACGTGCGGAGAGAAGCGCAGGGCCGACAGGCGCGCTTCCGCTTGACTGAGCCCGGTCTCTATCGTGTTGAGCTCCTGCGGCGGCGGGGGGTCGTCTGGGCGCTCACCAACCACTTCAGGGTGCTGACTCGCCCTCCATGAGTGCGTGCGCGTCCGGAACTGCATTCAGCGTCGGCCGGATCCACGTCTGGGTGCGGTGGAAGATCAGCACGGAACCGCGAACTCTCAGCACGTTTCCCTCCCGCCACAGCTCGCAGGAGTAGAGCTTCCCCTTTTCCGGGTCGAGGATCTTCCCATCCCCCCACTTGTCCTCTTTGACCGTCAGGCCGTCGATGATGCGCATGCCAAGGACAGGTTGATCCCGGCGTTCACCGGGGCATTTGTCGCATGCCGGATCAGGGTCTTCGCCCTCCTTCGGGAACAGCTCGATGATGTGGCCGACCAGACGCCCATCGTGTACCTGGATCTCCACCACAGCCTTCGGCTCCCCCGTCTCATCATCGATCGTCTGCCACAGACCTTCCACCGAATCCGTGCCGGCGATAGCCAGCGCGAGAAACGGAACCATGGACAGAAGAGGCATCAGTCCTCCCTACATAGTCGGATCCACACATACAATCGCATTCGACCGCCGTTGCATCCCGAGTCCGCCAGCCGGCGGATTGCCTGACGGGCGAGATGTCATCTCGGATGTCTGCCCTCCGCGCTCGCTCGCTGCCCGGCCGCCACGTCGCTCTCGGTGCGTGACCGTACTCATGCACCCGCGTGCTGAGTTCCCGCTATGCTCCGCGTGCCGCCTCGAGCATCGCCTTGACTTTCATGATGCGCGTCAGGTCGCTACGTTCCATCTCTGACAGCCGAAGCGTGATGTAGCGGATGGTCTCCACCAGATTGGGGATCAGAACGTACTCGAGTGCATTGACTCGCCGCCGGGTCTTCTCGATCTCCTCGGACAACATCTCGAGACCTTTCTCCCGTTCCGCCAGTTCCACCATTCGCGGAAGTATGGCCTGATACTCCTCGAGCGCGATGTCCAGTGCCCCGGACGTGAAGGCGAACCCGTAGGCGTGAACCCCACCCTCGGTTTTCAAGTCGAACCGCGGCGTTCGGAGGTTCATGACCGGGACGGTAGTGGTGCCGACGGCCAGCGTGACGGGGGACAGGGTGAACGACACGTCCATGACCTCGGGCGCCATGGTCGCCGACGCGTAGGAAAAACTCCAGTACGCGCGCGCGAGTCCGTCTTCCACTTCCTGTCGGAGTTCACGGGTTCGAGCCAGAAGCTCAAGGAAACGCCGCATGAGTTCATCCTGCTTGTCCTTGAGCAGCTTGTGCCCGCGACGCGCGAGCGCGACGCGCTTTCGGAGGCGCAGCAACTCCATGCGGGTGGCATTGACAGATAGTCGCGCCACAGAGCATCCCTCCGGCTACGCGCCTTCGCGCAGGAAGTACTTCTTAAGGAACCGTTCGCGTACTCGCTTCATCTCGGAAGCCGGCAGCGTGCGGAGCAGCTCCCAGCCCAGATCCAGCGTCTCCTCGATGGACCGGTCCTCATCTTGCCTTTGCTGGATATACCTCTCCTCGAACATGTCCGAGAAGTGGTAGTACTTACGATCCAGCTCGCTTAACGCGGCCTCACCTAGAATCACCGCCAGCTCATGGGCTTCTTTGCCCCGCGCATATCCCGCGAAAAGCTGGTTGAAGCCATCGGCATGATCCTCCCGGGTCTTGCCGTCGCCGATGCCCTTGTCCTTTAATCGGGACAGGGACTGCATGACGTCGACGGGAGGGTAGATGCCGCGTTTGTGCATCTGGCGGGACATGATGATCTGTCCTTCGGTGATGTAGCCCGTGAGGTCGGCGATGGGGTGCGTCTTGTCGTCCTCAGGCATGGAGAGTACCGGGATCTGTGTGATGGATCCTTTCTTCCCCTTGATTCGTCCCGCCCGCTCGTAGATCGTCGCCAGATCGGTGTACAAGTACCCGGGGTAGCCTCTCCGCCCAGGAACCTCCTTGCGCGCGGCGGAGATCTCGCGGAGTGCTTCGCAGTAGTTGGTCATGTCGGTGAGAATCACCAGGACGTGCATCTCAAGGTTGAAGGCGAGGTACTCGGCCACGGTCAGGGCCATGCGCGGGGTAGATATCCGCTCGATGGCGGGGTCATTGGCGAGATTGAG
>JALOPK010000440.1 GCA_025453925.1 Candidatus Eiseniibacteriota bacterium
TACGCCCCCGCGTGTCGAGCCACTGGATACCCTTGTCGGCAAAGAGAATCCAGACTCGCCCCTCGCCATCGACCGCGATGTCGTTGGGCGAGTCCTCCAGGAGCCCGTCCGCCACCCGCCATGACGTGAACGCCACGCCATCGTAGCGCACCACCCCGCTGCTTCCCGCGATCCAGATCTCTCCCTCCGCGCCCAGGGCCAGCGCGTTGACGAACGCGCTGGGGAGTCCCTCACGGACCCCATAGTGGACCAGCGGCAGTTCCTGCGCTCGAAGAGGAGCGAACGTGAGCAGGACCATGACGAGGAGGAATGCGAGGTCCGAAGGCTTTCCGCGCGGGCTGCTGTTCGTGGCGGCCCTGCCTTGCCCGGCATGCCATCCCGGTTGGACGCGACGGCGGGCGAAGCTGGGCGAGGACGAAAGGGCTCGGGTGCGGGGGCGCGCAGTCCGGCGAAGAAGACAAGGCCTTGAGATCATAGGGTCTGTCACTGAAAGGTTGCGGGAGTCATTTCTCCCGATGTGCGGAACTCGGGCGCTTGGCCGCACATGGAGCGGCTGACGAGGACCAGTATGCGTGAGCCGGGCGTTCGGTCAAGTCTCGAATCCCGGGAAGCGATTAGGCACTATTCTAATGTTAGAATAGTGGATGTGCCGTGAGTCGCCGATCGCGACGGGTGATGAGCGTCGCGGCTCCGGGGTGTCGGCGCTGGTGTTTCAGCCGGGTTGGGCCGCGCCCTCCGGATGCGATTCCACGCCACCGGTTCCGCCTCCCGCGGCGAGTACCCCTCCGGGATCGGACCGGTCGAGCGTTGACTCCGTGCTCCTCGGGAGGTAGGGCAGCCAGAGCCTGGCGTTCTTCTCCGAAGGCGTCAGCCACGGGGCCTTCCAGATGGACAAGGTGAGCGCAATCCCCACCACCAAGGTGATCACGCTTCCCTCTGCTCCGAAATCGCCGCCGTTGAGGAGCGCCGTACCTGCCGGGGTCGTCTTCAGGAAACTCGACGTGACCACCAGACCACTGACGTTCATTCCCCACAGGCAGCCCTGCGTCCAGTTCCAGGAGAAATGAAGGGCGATGGGCAGCCAAAGGGAGCGTGTCCTCAGGTAGGCAACGCTCATCATGACCCCGGATATGCTGGTGGTGGCGAGGCCCACGGCGCTGAATCCGCTGTTGGTCATGTGGCCCAATCCGAAGACAAGGCCGAAGACCAGGACCGCCAAGGGGGTGCCCAGCCCCTCGACCACGGCCTGGAACGGATATCCGCGCATGATGAGTTCCTCGCACGCCGCCGCGACGAGAAAGGCGGCGGTATACCACATGAGCCCGACGCTCCATGTCTCATGAGCCGTTCCCGGCGTGACGACAAGCGCTCCCGCTGCCCACATGGAGACGCACGACACCACGATGGCGCCCGCGCCGAGGCATGCCCCGAGCGCAAGTTCCCGGGCACACCTGCGGGTCACGCTCAACCCCAGCAAAGCGATCGGTCTCCGGTCGATGAAGCGCAGGGCGACACAGGCCCCCAGAACGAGGATAGCGTCGATGATGAAGAACCCCAGCGTGGAGCGCCACGTGGAGAAGTCGTCACCAGCCTCGGAGACTCGGGCATCGGCATTGCCCCGCAGGAGCCTGGAGACTCCGGCGGCAGTGAGCCCGATCATCGCCACGATGAGGGCGTAGGCAATCACCCTCCATCCGGCGCGGAGATGGCTCCTTCGGTTCAGAAAGACCGTTCGTGCTAATCCCTTGCGCATGAGGCCTCCTGCGATGCGTTCCGGGCGGCGGTCCCAAATGGTATGACGCAGAAGGCCTCCGTCGGGTTCCCCGGCGCCAACGCGGGAACGGTCGCCACGCGCGCCTTCGAACGCGGACCCCCCGGATCGGTCGCGACAGACGGCAGGAGACCCCCGTACGCGGTGCGGGGTGAGTTCGCCGGGATCGCCCTACTCCACCACTACGAGTTTGCCCAGGCGCTCACTGTGGGCCGTGGCAACCCTGAACAGGTAGATCCCTCCCGCGGCATCTCGACCGGCCCCGTTCTTCAGGTCCCATGCCTCCCACGAGAGCCCATTGGCATGCCGGAGCTCTCGCACCAGAGCGCCCGCCAGGGTGTAGATCGTGATCACACACGAAGAGGGAAGCCCGCGGAACTCCAGCACACGATCGCCCTGCCCGATCTCCATCCGTGACGAGCCCAGAAACGGGTTGGGCACCACGTAGACCGAATCCAGATCGCACTCCGACTGAACCGCCTCAGCGGGAATTGCCCTTTGGGCCAGCTCACGACTGGACTCCAGGGTGTAGATCAAGTTGTGGCGTTGCTCCCACGCCGCATTGTGGATCCCATCCCCGTTGTTACCATCGTCGAACGAGGTGACCACGTACCGCAACCTCGCGCCATCCATCAGCCCTTCATCCACGTACTCGTACACGTACCCGTCCACGCTCCCGGAATCCTCATTCGCCGGCGGCGGCCACGCCATGTTCAACCCGACGGTATCGGGCAGATCGTAGTTCGCCACCAGGGTCCACGCGTCTCCATCGACCGTACGCCAGATGTGATATCCCTGGAAGTCGCCCAGCCCTGTTGTCCGCTCGATGGACATCTCAGCCTCGCTGTCCCACATGATCCGCACGCTTCCGTTCAGCGGTTCCACCCTGAACAGCGGCGCAGTCGGCGACGTGGGCCCCCGAAACGCCGGATCCAGCATCTGCTCGGCCGTGATTCCCGCATACCGCAGATGCTCATCATCGAACCCGTTCACGATGGCGATGGCAGCCTCCATCGTCTCTCCAGGTCCAAGGTCCCCCAACGGGCCGATGGCGAGGAGGAGACTCCAATCGTCGATCCCCCATCCATCAGGCTCACGGGATCCGGATGCCATCCGCCAATAGTAGAATGCATCGGTCTCATCTGTCGC
>JALOPK010000097.1 GCA_025453925.1 Candidatus Eiseniibacteriota bacterium
AGCAACGAGGAGATCCATCTGCTGACGACCGAATCCGGCCTGCCGGTTGTCTCCCACGCGGAGGAAGACACAAGTCTCTGGATCAAGGCGTGTTCCATGCTCCCAGATCAATCGGTCGCCGCTGTCTTGGTGAAGAAGCGCAGATCTTACGACGAACCCTTGGCGGTCTGCTGCGTCGCCGTGATGGACAGCACTGGTAGCTATCAGAGGATGCGGATAGCCGAGAGCCGTCGAGACCCGACACTGCATCTGATCGAGGGAAGGGCTTTCCTGGAGTTCTCGCCTCCCGACAGCACCCAATGGTTCGCGATCCAGGAGGGACAGGAATGAGAGCAGCCAGAATGCTTGTGAGAGTCACGCTGGTCGCAGTCTTCGTGTGCCGGCTCATGGCAAGCCCGGCGGCCGTTCGAGTAGACACAACCACAACCAACCATGTCGGAGTCAGACTCATCAAAGAGCTGACCTTCGACAGCGAGATCCAGATCCTGCGACTCAAGGATGGGCTGCCACGGCTTGTCGTCACCGAGAAGACCATCAACTGGCTGGGTCGAGATGGGAACGTAGAGACTCAGATCGTGAATCCGAGCATCGGCCAGAACGAAGTAGTCCCATCCGATCCGGTGACCGGCATGACTCGAGGAACCAGGGTTTTCGCCAGTCGGAACGGCGAGTGGGTAGGAGTCGCCGAGTACGAGATCCATCGAGGGGTATCGGTACGCGCCACTCTCCGCACGCTCTCCTCGTCAGGGTTGGAGGTTAGCCGGTACTCAATCGAGCCCCTCGCATCCGTTGTCGTAGGTGACAACGGGTTCCTTGTGGGCGTCTATGGATCACCTGCCTTCTACCCCGAGCCCTGCGGGGGTGGAGATGCGGTCCTCTACGGTGCCGGAGGACGGGAACTGATCCGTGTCGCCGGCGGCGTGCACGTCGCTGTCGACCGTGGGTGTGGCGCGGCGCTCGTGGCGATTCCTCGGGAAAACGCGGTAACGCTGCACTGTTTCGATCGGGAAGGATCGGAACTCTGGGCTACCGAACTTGACGGAGAAACGACATGGCCCAAGTGGCGCGAACCCTGTGCGTTCTCCTCGGATGGAGAGAGGATCATAGTCGTTACGCAGTCTGCATCTCCCGAGTATGGGGTCACGGAGCGTGAGGGACTATCTTTCCACCTGCACCTGCTGTCCTCTTCGGGCAAGGTCATCGCGTCGCACTCCGAGCCCGGGGACGTGCTCTGGGCCTTCGAAGCGACACCGAACTTGGTGCAAGGAGCAGCCGGGGGTATGCGCGACATCATAATGGTCGATCTTCCGCGCGGTGCTGAGATCGGACGGTGGGCTCCTGGCGACGATTCCAGTCCTCCGTTCCTGTGGTCTGAGAGC
Organism: Candidatus Eiseniibacteriota bacterium; assembly: GCA_025453925.1. Classification (GTDB taxonomy): domain Bacteria; phylum JAFGKV01; class JAFGKV01; order JAFGKV01; family JAFGKV01; genus JAFGKV01. Next base: position 1,380 of record JALOPK010000097.1, read on the forward strand.
GGGCGCTTCCTGCTCTGTCCCACTCGTGACTGGCGAATCCCTCTAGCCCGCAAGGTGCCGGACCAGACCGTGGTGCTGGAGCGGATGCATCTGGACCTCAAAGTGCCGGATCAGGTCGTGCTGCTGGATCGGCAAGGCCGAGCGGTCTGGCACACACTGCTCCCTAATGGCGCCACCGTTGCCTCCCTCGAACGGTTGCCGGACGGCGATATGGCTGACGATGTGTTTGTGGCTCCTGATCGAGATCGACTGCTTGTTCTGGGTGTCATAGGGGGTGAGCGATGATGGCGGGATTCCCGCGGCTTCCATCGAGATCGCGATTCCACACCGTGAAGACGAAGAACGTGACGCTGCCCGGTGGAACAACCAGCGAACACGCCACCCTAAGGCATACATGATGAGTACGAAGTTCCTGTGAGTGCAGGTAGTGCGCACAGGCATGTCCTGCAGACTGGTGGCCCCGCTGACCCCCATCCAGCGTAGCTACCTGGCAGCCCTGGGGCTGTCAACACAGACGATCCTGATGCCTCCGTAGGTTTCGCAGATGAGATTCACAAGATGCCAGACCATGTGCGTCAAAGGGTCGCGAATGGTAGCTCAAATGAGAGAATCGAGGGAACTGCGGTGAGCCATGTCAATCGAGGCATTGCTCGCGGAGGACATCCCGGTCCTTCGTTTCAATCGCATGACGGGAACTACACCCGGATTTCGGTGTTGCGCGCGTCTGCATGTTGCCATACATTTGCCAGTGGATCTTGGCTGTGTTACTCCATCGAACGAACGCCCGCTCAGGAAGTGACGCAGCTCTAACTGGAGGAGGTTTCCATGCGTCTGGTTCCAGTTGTCTTCCTCGTTCTCCTTCTCGTTGGCCAACTGGCGTTCGCTGCTCCCCGAGTGTGCTCTGCCTCGGAGACAGGGTTCATCGCTGAGCAGCTTGCGCCTCAAGCGCGGGCGCTCGGCGACACATGTCGGGCGGGAAACGGCAATATCGCCGGATACCTCGGCAGTTGGGACATATGGACTGGCGAGTCGTATGCGATCATTGATAGCATGCGATCAGAGGCCATGGATGGTTGCTGCGGCACTACCCACGTTCGCCCCCTGAGCGTCACGATGCCGCTGCGGACAGTGGCCGCCGCAGGAGTCTATGTGGGATGGTTGGCTCACGCCGAGATCTGGAGTGCCGTGCCCAGTGATACGTGCGATTTCGTACCGGGAGCACTCATCTGCGCCGGGGCCGTGTATCGTGTTGGGTGGGCCGGTGCTGCCGGCTACTACGTCGATTATCCGCTTGACTTCTGCACGACCGACTTGCCACGCACCGGCGTCTACTTCAACGTGGTGGTCTTCGACTCTGCGGGGACTGGGGCCGGATCTCCCTGTCCCTATGTTTCGGTTGACGCAACTCCCTGCCCTGACTGGTACAATGGCGGAACGGCATGGGTTGGATTTTCAGCGCCCTATCTGCTGAGCATGGAGAGCAGTTTCGAGTGTACAGGAGATGTCCCCGTCGAGATGTCGTCTCTGAACGCCGTGGCGGTGCCGGGAGAGGTCCAGGTGCGGTGGCGGACCGAGAGCGAGCTTGAGAACCTCGGATTCAACGTCTACCGCGCCACTGACGGCGACAAGACCAAGATCAACGAGTGGATGATCCCGGGCGCCGGCACGACCCTGTCGCCCACCGACTACCAGTTCGTTGACCAGGATGTCACCGTCGGCACCCGGTTCCAGTACTGGGTGAGCGACGTTGACTTCTCCGGAGCCGAGAGCTTCCACGGCCCGGTGGTCGTGGTGGTGCCGCAGGAGAGCCCGGCTGATCTGGGCCTCACGGCCGACGCATCGGGCGGGACTGTGACGTTGAGCATGGCGATCCCGACTGAGGGGTCTGCTCGGCTTGCGGTCTATGACATGGCAGGCCATGAGGTCGCCGTGCTGGTGAACCAGGTATTGCCGGCAGGTCGCGGCCAGATCGAGTGGGACGGCTCCACCGCCGGCGGTCAGGCTGCCGCGGGGGCTTACGTCGTTCGTCTCGTGCACACGACTGGTGTAGTGAGCGCAAAGGCGGTTCTCCGCTAGGCGCACCTACCGACTGATACTGGCGGGTCTTCGGGCTTCGGCCCGGAGACCCGCGGTGTTTTGGGACGGGTTCATTGACAGCCGGCTTCCGCCGGTGTCGCAACGCAATCATCTCCCGCGTGGAGCCGGAAGGCCTCGCGCAGAGCGCCCTGCCAGGGATACCGTCAGCCGCAGTGAGCCTTGCAGGAACCGGCAGGTCGATGCAAAGTTGCAGTCACCTGGCCCGCACGAGCATTGCCCGCGCATCAGTGGCAGAGGATGCCGGAGCCATCGTTACCGCCAGAATCGTCGGAACGTGACGCTGAGACCGCAGGAGGAGACCATGGATGACGCTGTCTACCGGAAGCTGGCTGAGCATCTGGATCATCTCCCCGGGGGGTTTGCCCCGAGTACGACGGGGGCGGACCTGCGAGTATTGAGGCGGCTGTTCACCCCGGAGGAGGCCGCCCTGGCGGTCCACCTGACCCTGGATAGGGAGGAGCCCGGCGTCATCGCTGAGCGGGCGGGGCTTCCCTTGGCAGACGCGGCACGGCGTCTGGCCGAGATGGCCGACAAGGGGTTGATCTTTCCGGCGTACGCCGCGGAGGGATCGACCCGTTATCAGGCCGCTCCCTTCGTTGTCGGGATCTATGAGTTCCAGGTCAACAACCTGAGCAATGAGCTGGTGGCGGATCTCAACGAGTACTGGGAGACGCAACAACGCCGGAAGCGGCCCCGAACGATCACTCAGATGCGGACCATCCCCATCGGGAAGAGCATCCCGCTGGAGATGAGCGTGCTCCCCTACGAGCGCGCCGAAGACCTGGTGCGGCAGCATCATCGCTTCGCCGTGGCGCCGTGTATCTGCCGCCGCTCGGCGAAGATGACCGGGGAGGGCTGCGATGCCCCGGAAGAGGCATGTCTCGTATTCGGCGACTGGGCGGACTACTACGTCCGAACGGGGCGCGGGCGGGCGCTCGGTGAGGCCGAGGTGCTGGACATCCTCAGGCAGGCCGATGCGCACGGTCTCGTGCTGCAGCCGAACAATGCCCGTGCGGTCTCTTTCATATGCTGCTGCTGCAGTTGCTGCTGCGGCGTGCTCCAGGCGATCCAGCGGTTTCCGCGCCCGTCCCGCGTTGTCGTCAATGCGTTCATCGCCGCCTTTGACGCCGCGCTCTGCACCGACTGCGGCGTGTGCATGACCCGTTGTCGAATGGAGGCCATCACCCATGAGAATGGCCACATACGGTTGAACGAGAATCGCTGCATTGGCTGCGGCCTCTGCATCACGACATGCCCGTCGGGCGCCCTCTCCCTGGTGCGCAAACCGGGAGTCGAGGTGGAGGGCATGCCTGAGACCATCGACGACACGTGGCGCGTCATCAGTGACGCGATGGAGGCGGAGAAATCGGGCCGGGGAGGAGCGTAGGCGCCTTCAGCCACCCGGGCAAGGGCAGAGCCTTGCCCCTACGGGGCGGCAGGGGTGGGCACGCAACATGGCGGGCTTCGCATCGGGCCTGAAGGCCCTCGTACTCTCAGTACTCGCGTTCATATGTATGGTCACGCTCCGAGAGCGATGAGGCGACCGGGCAGCAGGCGAGCGGGGAGGGCAGCTATCCGAGACGACATCTCATCGATCGAGCAATCCGCCGGCTGGCGGACTCGGGATGCAGCGACGGTTGAATGTGATCCTGGTTGTGAGTCCGAGTACCAAGCAGCACTCGGTCGATCCACTTTGCTTCGGCTCGATTGGGGGCTCTCCCAAAGCAGGCGTTGCGGGAGGGCGATTCCGGTCATGTGTGCACCGCGTGGGGGGTACGCTTGACGGCGGGATCGAGATCACGCGGTCGGGGATGCGTCGAGACTGACTATTCTAATGTTAGAATAGTGGAGAAATTCCTTCCGCGGCGGGTTCACTGCAGGAGCCCGATGCATCAGCGGGGCACCCCGGGAAGCTTCGCGTCCCAGAGTGGCGGCACGCCGGCCCCAGATATCTGAAGTTGCCGGAGTCCGCGGAGATGGCTCGACGTGCCGGGCGGCTGCTCGCAGGCGGGGGTGGAGCGCGACGCACGGAGAACGTTCCCCCGGGCTATTGGGACATCGCAGGCGGTGAGGCAGAAGAACAGCGCATCCTGGGGCGCGGAAAGCCGCACGCTCCAGGATGTGGCGAAGACCGTGGCAAGCGGCGCATCGCCCGTGACGGCATACGCCTAGTCCCCCGCAGAGACTCGGCAGCACACCGCGCCGATGACCGGGCACCAGTTCAGGCGGAGCATCCCGCTTGCCACGGAAACCTCGACAACCGTCGGCGGCGAGTCGATGCAGTTGGCGTATCCCGTCGGGGTCGACCACTCCACCGCGCCTGTGGGGCCGCAGAAACAGTAGATCATAGAAGTCGCCGACGCGGGCACGATGACTTCGAGCGTATCGTCGAAGTCGACGTCGGCGATGACCGGTGAGGCGTCGTTGCAGGAGTCGGTAGGGTAATCCCAGAGGGGCGAGCCGTCTTCGGCATTCAGCGCGATGATGCGCTCGTCGTTCCAATAGGTACCGAACAAGATCTCGGGCAACCCGTCGAAGTCGATATCGGCCACCGCGGCGGAACCGAGACTGGGGGCATCCAGGTCGTGCCACCACAGGATCCGGGGGCTCTGGCCGGATACCGCGAGCGGCAACAGCATGAGAAGGCTCGGGACGACGGTTCTGACTCGGATGGCGAGTGACATGGCGATCCTCCGATGACGTGCCCACCGGCTGCCTTGCGGTCGGTTGGGGCCTCAGGCGGTGAGACGGGAAGCGTGCCGCGGAGAAGATGGCCCGGGCAGCCCGCCCCGCCAACTCAAACCAGACTCGGAGGCGGTTCTGCAGGTGCTGCCAGGCTCGGCCAGTGGGTGGATTTTCCCATGCTCCTCCGGCTCACCGGCCTCACGTCACGAGCGGGGCCCCTTCGCAGAGAAGATGCCACGCCGTTCCTCGAATGCGGGCGACAACCTCAGCCGTAACCCGCTTGACAGGCGACGCCGGGTAGTCGAAGATACGAACACCTACGGCCACTGCCGACGTGGAATCGCGTCCAGTGGTCACAGTATCACGGCCCGTATTCCGCCTGAGCGCGGCGATGCGACGAAAGGAGCCTGTGATGGGTGCCGTCACCCCTGCCCGGCCGCCGTGATCGGCGTCACGAGAGTCGGTTGTCGCTCAGCAGAGGGTCATTCCGGTACAGGCTTTCACAAGGAGGATCCCAAGATCATGCGCAGATTGACCAGCCTTCGTTGGGCCTTCCTGGCCGTCGTTGCACTCGTTTCGTCAGTGAGCGGTCAGACGCTCCTGAACGAGGGCTTTGCCACCTACCCGCCCACGGGGTGGACCGAAGCCAAGGGGCTCATTGGCAACCCCACTACTCTCACCGGGACGAGTTCCAGTTGGACAGCAGACGGGTTCGGAAACGTCGGGACCACAGGGTCGGCGCGCTTGAACATCTGGAGCACCTCGACAAATGACTGGATGTTCACGCCACAGATCGACCTCGGCTCCGGCGGCAGCAACACGCTCGAGTTCGACCTTGCCTACACGCCATACAGCACCACGGTCCCGGCGACCATGGGGCCTGATGACAAGTTCATCGTGGTGATCTCGACCGATGGCGGGACCACGTGGAACCTGACCAACGCGCTCCGATCCTGGGATAGCACGACACCCATCTCGAATACCGGCGATCACATCGTCATCAGCCTCGCGGCATACACCGGTGTGATCAAGCTGGGGTTCTATGGCGAGTCGACCGTGAGCAACGTGGACAACAACGTCTACGTCGACAATGTCTGGGTCGGGAATCCCGCGGCGCCGCCTGGCTGCACGACTCCGATCTCCCCGGTGGACGGGGCAACGGGTGTGCTCGCCCCGAACGGCACGCTGCAGTGGGGCGGCGTGGGCGGAGCGACGGGATACTACCTGTACTTCGGCACCGACGGCGGTGGAGTCACGCCCCCGACGAACATCGTGAACGGGACTGATGTCGGCAACGTCACGAGCTATGCCTACTCGGGCGTCGCCTTCTCGACGACGCACTACTGGCAGATCATTCCGTACAACGGCTATGGCGCGGCCTCCGGCTGCGATATCTGGGACTTCACCACCATCAGTGATCCCAACTGGGGCAGCGGCGGCGGCTACTACTTCGCCAACTCGCTGGCCACCGATGCGCCGTCCCATCCCATGTACAACTGGGTGGATATCAGCGCTGCGGGGACGTACGTGGACGTCACGTCGGCGAATGTCGGCGCTGACGGCGAGGATGGAGTTCTCGCCGATGACGACTGGGTGGGTCCGTATGACTTCGGGTTCACATTCCCCTTCATGGGCCAAAACTACACCCAGTTCTGCATCTGCTCGAACGGGAAGATCTACTTGGGTGCCATTCCTGCGGGAACAGGGGAGAGCATCTACTCCGGAGCCATGGGAACCGGTGCGACGATCCGGCCCGCAGTGTACTGGATGGGCCAGGATCTCAACCCCCAAGATCCGGACGTGACGGATCGGGCCGTGATCTACGGCGGAGGCGGGGGGGGCATGGTGGTGACATTCTGGCACTGCCCAGACTACAATACCGCAGTGGAGGCTACGGACCACTTCACCGCGCAGGTCATCTTCTTTCCAAATGGCAACGTCAAGTTCCAATACAACGAAGACGAGCTGGGGTCGACCTTCAACTACACCTCGGAGTCCCACGTGGTGGGTATCATTGACACTACCGGCACGAACTACCTCGAGTACCGGCGATTGACCGGGGCGACGGTGAACACCGCGGGGCCATTGTTCGGCTCGAACCTCGCCGTCATGTTCGGGACCGATCAGACGCAGATCCCGGTCGAGCTGGCGAGCTTCACCGGGGTTGGTGGGCAAGGGTATGCCATTCTCCGATGGGAGACAGCGACGGAGCACGAGAACCTCGGCTACTACCTGCTGCGGAAAACAGCGGGAGGAGAGGTCTTCACGAGGGTCAACGAGGAGCTGGTTCCGGGCGCGGGCACAACGTTGGCGCCGCACGTGTACGAGTACGGGGACGAAGACCTCACGGCCGGCACCTACTCGTACAAGCTGGTGGACGTGAGCTTCGACGGTGCGACGGCAGAGCATGGGCCGATCACCGTGGCGGTGGGAGAAGGGCTGCCGGTGGCCTACGCGATCCAGGCGAAGAGCGGGGATCCCGTGGAGTTCCGGCTCTCCCTGCCCGCACAGACTCAGGTCAGCCTCACGGTCTACGACATGGCGGGCCACGAGGTGTGGACCTTGGGCCGCGACCGCATGGAAGCGGGCGTCTACACCGTGGCGTGGCCCGGCCTGACGGCCGGCGGAAACCGCGCTTCATCGAGCACCTACGTGTATCGGGTACGGTGCGGTGAAGCATTCGTGCAGACGGGCAAGGTGGTGCTGCTGAGGTAGCGCGAGCCGAGCCGTAGACAATCCGAGGCGGCACCCTCCGGAGGGGTGTCGCCTCGTGTGTGTTCGGTCGCGGCGTAAGGCTCCGGCCATGCGCGCGCAGGCACGGAGTACCCCCCTCGATCGCCACCACGCTCGTTGTGCCTCTGGAGGTACACGTTCCAGCGTGTCCGCCGCACCGTCGGCCTCGACCGGCATGCCAGGGCATCGGAGATGGGCAACCGCCGGCTGACCTTCCAGCGCGGAATGGTTGCCGGTCGCGGTGTGTCTGACTAAACTTCCCATGAAGACTTACCGAACCAGGGGCCAGGATCATGGATGCTTCGTCGAATGAGCTGAGGATTGGAACATCTGGCTACAGCTTCAAGGACTGGCGCGGGCCGTTCTATCCCCCCGACCTGCCCGAGCACAAGATGCTCGACTACTACGTCGGTTTCTTCGACTGCGTCGAGATCAACAGCAGCTACTACCGAATACTGTCGCCGTCGGCCTTCACCAGAATCGCCGATCGGACGCCCGAGGGTTTCACCTTCACGGTGAAGCTGCACCGCAGCATCACCCACGACCGCACCGGGCTTCTGGCCAATATCGGGGCGTTTCGCACGTCCGTGGCCCCATTGCGGGATCGCGGCAAGCTGGCAGGGCTTCTGGCTCAGTTCCCCTGGTCGTTCCAGAACACGAAGGAGAACAGGGATCATATCATGATGCTGCGGCAGCACTTTCGGGATACGAGCCTCTTCGTCGAGTTCCGCAACGCAGGGTGGGCGGGGCCGGGTGTGCTGGGGTTCCTGGAAGCCAACGGGCTCCACTTCTGTTCGGTGGATGAGCCCGACCTTCCCGGCCTCATGCCTTCCGAAGCGTTTCTCACGGGGGACAAAGGGTACATCCGTTTTCACGGGCGGAACGCGGCAACCTGGTGGGGCGGCGGAGCCGAGGAGCGATACCACTACGCGTACAAGAAGGAGGAGTTGCTCCCGTGGGCGGACCGGGTGAACAAGCTGCGCCAGCGGGCGGCAAAGATTTACGTATTCTTCAATAACTGCCACGCCGGGCATGCGGCCCGGAACGCATTGCTAATGAAGCGTCTCCTCGGCCTC
>JALOPK010000441.1 GCA_025453925.1 Candidatus Eiseniibacteriota bacterium
GCTGAAGGACCTGCCTGGGTTGGTGCTGACTCTCCCGACAAACGCGAGTTCTGGGACTTGGCTCAGGCCCCATGGGACTCAGACGTCCTCCTGGCGGCCACTGATAGTGCCGCGTGGCGGAGCGAGGACGGAGGGATGTCATGGAGCTTCTCGGGCATGGGGATCGATCACTTGAACCTCCGGAGCGTTGCCATCGGGGCGGACGGGCGATGCTGGGCTGGTTCGCGGCCCGGTCCGAATCAGGATGCCGCCGTCTACTGCTCGGCCGACACTGGCCGGACATGGGCTTCGTGCCCCCCTCCGCCGGCAGGGTCAGCGGACGGAGTGTGGTCGATCCTCCCAAGGTCCGAGTCTGTGCTCATCTCGACCGGGTGGGTCGGGTCGGGAGACGGCCGTGTCCTCCGTTTGCGCGATGGTGTGTCCGCATGGGAAGAGCAGGTGAAAGCCCACTACCGTTCCTTTCGAGCATTGACGGAGGTCGGCACAGGCAGCGATCGGATTCTCGCAGGTACCGAGTCATGCGGCGGTGTCATGTGCAGCACCGATGGGGGAGAGACGTGGAGCTCTCGACTGGCCGGTCTCAACGCGGCGAACGTCTTCTGTATTGAACTGCTCGATCCCGTCGCGGGCACCGTCGGTGTCGGCGAGGGTTTCTCGGGGGCGTTCGCGATCGGCCACGACTGGGGATCTTCGTGGACACGGATGGATTCGCTCTTTCCCTCGGTCTTCCTCCGCGGCCTTGCCGTCCATCCTCACGATCCGCAGCTTCTATATGCCGCGGCGTGGAATGGTATCTACCGCAGCACCAACGGTGGAGAGTCATGGACAACAGCGTCATCGTCCACGTCGCAGCATGTCGGCATCGACGTAAGCCCGGCCGATCCCGCGATTCTCTACGCAGGTGGAGTCCAAGGGGTTTCCATAAGCCGGGATGGGGGCGATACGTGGACCAGCCCTGAATCGACGCTGGTGGCGAGCGTCACGGCTTTGGCCGTCGATCCACGTGACGGATGGCATGCCCTTGTGGCCGCCGATGGATTGGCGTTCGAGACACATGATGTGGGTGAATCCTGGGACACGCTGAGTATCACCAACTGTGCGTCGCTGGCGTTTCATCCCGAAGACCCGGGATGGGTGTACGCCGGCGGCCCGGCGGGCGTCTACATCTCCACCAACGGCGGGGATTCTTTCACCTACCAGACGGAGGGCTTCGACTATCAGCAAGTGAACGCGATCATCTCAGACCCGGACGACCCGGGTATCATCTGGGCCGGAACGCCTGGCGGCGTCTACAAGAGCATCGACGGGGGCCAGACCTGGCACTTCAACTCCGATGGTGTCGCCAACCTCGATGTGAGGGCTTTCATGTTTCACTGTGAAACTCGCAGGGTCTTCGTGGGCGGCCACAGCGGGGGGGTACACTGGGCCTTCGCCGACGCGACGCCCGCGGAAGGGCATGCTCCCGGCTCGGTGAATTCGCGTGTACTCTCCCTGACCATCAGCCCCGTGCCTTGCGGGGACCACATACAGCTTTCCATTGTGCCGCTGGGTGCCGGGCACGGGGAGGGCAGGCACGCCCGGGTCACGCTCTACGACCTTGATGGACGGCGCGTCAGAAGCACGGGGATTGAGCTTCCCGGCTCGATCGTCTGGAACCTCGAAGGCATGGCGACCGGATCGTACTTTCTCCGCGCGGAGTCGTCGGGATCCTCCGCGATCGCTCCGCTCACGGTGGTGCGCTGAGGGCCGGGATGACGGGGACCACGGAGGCCATCACACGCCGTGGGCCGGGGACAGCTCTTCCGTGGGGGCCCGCGGGTCGCCGCAGGGTGTCGGGAAAGTGGCCGTACGTTCCGCACTAGCTGGTGCGCCGCAGGATCCGATCAGGCCTCCAGGTTGACGGTCATCACCAGCGTGAGACCTGTGCTCGAGATCCGGATCCCCTGATCGGTGATCACATAGAACCAGACGATGCCTTCTCTGATGGCCTCATCGATGACATCGATTCGTTCGATGTAGCGCTGCGAGTCGTCGTAGGTGATGGCGCGGGTCTCGTTGGGCTGGAGCGGTATCCCGGAAAAGACTTGCGTCGCTTGTGTCCTGATGTTCTCGACTGATGGCGACACAACCTCGGAAAACGATATGTAGCCCTCGGCGCTCGCCGTGTTGGCTGTCTGATTAGTGATGGTGACGTCGAATCCGAAGGCCTCGACATTCTTGATCTTGTCGTGATGCTCCTCATAGTCGTCGTTGTCATTCAGGTCGACGTGGTAGCTGTACACCGTCTGATTTGCCATACCGGCCCCATCGCCGGCCTTGTAGACGATGGTCATCTGGGCACTGACCAGGAAGCATCCGCCAAGCAGTGTCAGCGACAGCAGCACCAGCCCTGCGAACACCTTATGCCGTATCATGCTGCATACCTCCGATATCATCGTGTGAAGTAGTAGTTCAGACCGGCCGCCATCGCGGCGCTCTTCCTCGACCCGCCTTCGTCGAGCATGAATGCCGGCATCCGTGCACTCACGTCGAGATCAAGCACGGGCGCCACCTTGCAGACCAAGCCGAAGCCAACATCCATGCCAAACCGGGTGAGCGTTTCTCGATATGCCTGGCCCGGATCCCTCGTGTAGGCGCCGATGCCCACGACGAAATACGGATTGGTGCCGATGTCCTTCCGATACCCGCCGAACGCGAAGTCCACCCCGAAGGAAGTGATCGAGCCCCCTTCCTGGGTGAACTCGATGTCTTCCTCGTCGTGATCGACGTCGCCCTCCGAGATCATGAGGAAGTACGGTTCCACCGCGCAGGGCAGACCATCCCCCAGCTTGACCCTCAGGCCGTACAGCGGCCCCGGCCCTGCGTCATCCTGTAGAATTGGGATGTTGTAGCCCCCGAAGCCTCCGACGGCGACACC
>JALOPK010000003.1 GCA_025453925.1 Candidatus Eiseniibacteriota bacterium
TGACGGTTCCAGTCCCTGGAATGTCCGACTGGAGGAGACCGTCTGGATCCTCGAGTCTGTGAAGGTGCGGCTTGGTTCGATCCCGGCCTTGAATGCCGCATCAGTCGACCTCGCCCCGGTCGCAATGCATGCGCAGGGACGGCCTTGCCGGTGGCGTGATCGCACGTTTGATTAACTTCCGATCCGAACTCGGATCTCGCTCCGCGCGTCGGCGGCCGGAGGGCCCCGATGAGACGGCGCGGCGCCCGGAACGTCGGACTTCTGTCTTTTCCCATTGGAGTTGCACATGCTGCTGAAGAGCTTTTTCGTGCCGAATATCGCGCACAGCTCATACCTGCTCGCAGGATCGGAAACCTGCGCCATCATCGACCCGCAACGCGATGTTGCGGTCTACCTTGACGTGGCGCGCGATCTCGGTGTGCGGATCACACACGTCCTGGAAACACATCTGCACGCTGACTTCATCTCGGGCCATCTCGACCTGGCCGAGGCGACCGGCGCCGTCATCTACGCGCCGCGGGCCGGGGACTGCGCCTTCGCGCATGAAGGCGTGGCCGGGGGGGATGTCATCCGGCTGGAGGACATGAGTCTGGAAGTGATGGAAACTCCCGGCCATACGCCCGAGCACGTGTCCTACGTCACCCGCGATCTGTCCAGGGGAGACTCCGCGGTCGGTGTATTCTGCGGGGACACACTTTTCGTCGGCGACGTCGGCCGGCCTGACTTGTTTCCCGGGCGCGCCCGGGAACTGGCAGGGGCGCTGCAGGTCAGCCTTGCCAGACTTCTGGCGCTGCCGGACTTCTGCGAGGTCTACCCGGCGCACGGCGCCGGATCGCTCTGTGGGCGGGACATGGCGGCCAAGTTGCAGAGCACGATCGGTTACGAGCGGCGGCACAACCCCGCCCTCCAGATCGCTGACCGTGACGAGTTCATTCGATCCCTCACGACAGACATGCCTGCGGCGCCTGATCACTTTGCCCGATGCAGCGACATCAACAGGCAGGGGCCTGTGCGAGTGTCGGAGCTCTCGCCACCTGTTCCCTTGGCGCCAACCGAGTTTCGCGAGCCGATGCGGCGCGGCGGCGCCGAGCTGGACGTACGGGACTACGACGCGTTCGGAGCCCTCCATGTTCCGGGAGCCATCAGCATCCCCATGAGCGGCAACCTCCCCGTCTTCGCCGGATGGATCATTCCGGCCGATGCTGAAATCCTCTTGGTCGCGGCGGACGATATGGCGGTGGAGGATGCCGTGATCTGGCTGCGGCGTGTCGGCCATGATCGCGCGGTGGGCTACCTCGATGGAGGGATGCACTCCTGGGCGGCGGCGGGGCTGTCGACGGAGCGCGTGCCGCAGATCTCGGCGCGGGAGCTCCGGAAGGATGTGTCAGGGGATGGGCAGCGCCTCGTCCTCGACGTCAGGAGCGCGGATGAGTTCCAGCATGCGGCCTCTCGAATCCCGGGCAGCATCAACATCCCCGCAACCCAAGTGCGCACACGTTGTGGAGAGTTGCCGAAGGACCGGAAGATCGTGGTCGTCTGCGGATCCGGTCCGCGGTCGAGCATGGCGGCCAGTCTTCTCCAGCGCGCCGGGTTCTCGCGCGTCTGCAATGTGGCAGGGGGAATGGAGGGATTCAAGGCGGCCGGAGAGGTGATGGAGTAGCCGATCTGCAGCAGGCAGCCCGACCGTGGAGGTCCCCACGACCCCACGCACGGAACCAGAAGAGGAAAACAACGCCGCCGTGCTCCCCGAGCGCGCTCAGGGGCAACGCCAAGGCCTCGATATCGCCGAGTAGATCAGATGCTCGCCCGGGAACTCTGTTGGGACGGAGGAGTCACATATGGCTGGCAACTCCGGCAGGCTTCCTGCCTGTGGTTGTCGCGTGCTGGTGCCAAAGGCCGCGGTGCGGTGCGGTGCGCCGGCGGAAGAATGTACCGAACCCTGCGGCCTGACTAACTGGAACTGACCACTGAGAACGCGGAGGTGCGTCGATGTGTTCGATCTTTGCGGTGGCCGTGGGGGTGACGCTCGCCACGGCCGAGCCCATCACCTTGCCACCGCCTGACCTGGCCGGCGGCATCTCTTTGAACACGGCACTGGCCCACCGGCGGTCGGTGCGGGAGTACGCGGACCCGCGGCTGTCTCCGGACGACCTGGGGGCACTCCTATGGGCGGGGCAGGGCATCACGTCGCCCGAAGGCTTCAGGACTGCGCCATCGGCGGGGGGCCTGTACCCGTTGACCCTTTATGTGGCGACGCGCGCGGTAGAGGGGCTGGGAGCCGCCGTGTACCGGTATGATCCCGAGGTCCACGCGCTCACCCTCACGCGAGAGCCGTTTGTGCCTCTGGCACTGTGGGCGGCGTCACTCCAGCAGGAGCCCCTCCGCCAGGCACCCGCGGTCATCGTGGTGGCGGGCGCGGTGGAGAGGACCGCGGCCAAGTACGGCGACCGCGCGCGGCAGTACATGCTGATCGAGGCCGGCCACGCGGCACAGAACATCCTGCTGGAGGCTGCGGCTTTGGGGTTGGCGGCGGTACCTGTCGGTGCGTTCTACGAAGGCCATGCCAAGGAAGCGCTCGGGATCACCGAAGAACCCCTGCTGCTGATCCCGGTAGGGAAAGCGAGGGGAGGCCTTTCACCCAACGGAGAGGGTGAGTAGGCCGTCACGCAGCCCACGGCCCCGATCGCGCTGCGGCATCCGGGCTGGCGCACCCTTTGTGTCCGGGCCTCCGGCCATGGATCCCTTGGACGTCGTCCGGGTACTCTCAACTGACGCACCCACGACACCTATCAGGCGCGCTCTACGGCCGTGAACCATACCAGGGAGCTTCCCATGCGTGCACCTATACTGATGCTGGCCTTTGCCACGCTGTATGCCCATGCGGGCTACGCAATACCTCCCGCCCCCCGCTGGGTCGTGTCCGAGCGCCCTAACGGCCTTGACATCTCTCTCAGTCGGGCTCCGTGGACATCATTCCCGCTCGAAGACGGCACGCACACCGTGATCCGCGCCACCGGTGCGGCACTGACCCGGGAGGTCGGATGGCCCGAGCTTCCCGCGTACCACCTCCTGTTCGCCGTGCCGCCGGGTTGTGAACCCGTTCTGCGGTCCGAGGTCCGCACAACGGATCGACACGCGCTCCGTGCCGCCCCCGTCGGCGTGTGGAGCTCAACGGACAAAGTGCTGTCGGTCCAACGTTCCAGCAGCGTGCCGGTCGCCCTGACAGGGGAGCTGTATCCATCTCGCTGGGCCACCATCGAGCCCTGGGGAAGATTCCGGGGCGTGCAGCTCTACGCGCTGGACATCCGGCCCCTGCAGCAGCGCCTGGGCATGACGGAGATCATCGAGAACGTGGGAATGTCGGTGGAGATCTCGTGGGATCCTCCTTCTCATTCGGGCGCCCCCCCTATCGAGAGCCGCTATCTCCCCGTGCTGAAGAGCATGGTCATGAACGATGAGTTTGCGTCCAGTGTGGGCACCGTCTCCCCGGCCCGCGCACCCGTTGTGTGGGAACCACCCTATCCGGCGGTGAAGATCACTGTGCCGCCGGGTCGACCCGCGGTGATTCACCGGGAGGATCTCGCGGCCGCCGCCCCGGATCTGGCCGCCATGTCACCCGAGGATCTCTCGTTGTCGTGGAAGGGCGCCGAGCTGCCGTGCATCGTCGAGACCAGCGGCGACACCTTCGACCGCATCTCGTTTCTGAGCCCGCCCCTGCCGGTCGAGTACGCGAATGAGACCTTTCACAATGTCATGTGGCTGGGGCGTGGCAGCGGCCTGCAGCCAATGTCCCGGCGGGATGCAACGCCCCTGGCCTCCTCTCCCGAGATGACATCCCATCCCGCCACGCTCACCGTGGCCGAGGAACTGGAACATTCCGACTACACCAGTGCCGGCGACGCTTTGCAGTGGTGGTGGTCGCATGTGGAGGTGAAGTCCCCGGGACAAACCAGCAGCACCAACGTGAGCGTGGGGCTTTCTTCGCTGGACAAGACCCGCCCCGTTACCCTCACCCTGACGGGGAGCGCCGACACCTGGACGAGCCACCGGCTGCGGGTGTCCATCGCAGGGCACATGCTCGCCGACACCACGTGGACCAACAGGGGCACATTCGGAGTGACTGCCACGGTGCCCACTGAGCTGGTCTTCGTGGGCACCAACGTCGTGAAGATCGAAGCGGTCGGCCAGACCACCACCACGGACAGGATCTGGATCAAGAGCGTCACCTTCCGGTTCTTCACCGGCACGGCGGCGATAGACAGCCTCCGGTTCGCCGGCGCGACTGGCGATCCTGGGCGATACCGCTACCGGGTCGAGGGGTTCCGTTACCCGGAAGTCACCGTGATTGATGCCACCGACCCCGAGGATCCGGTTCAGCTCACCGGCCCCGCCACTGAGCTGATCACGGGAGGGTATGCGCTGACGTTCGGTGACTCCGCCATGCAGGCGGCTCCTCGCCAGTACGTGGTGTTCGCTCCGGATCGCGGCGCGTCCCGGCCCACGCTGGAGTCGCGCGTCGAGGGCGTGTTGGGATCGGTAGGTGGGGCCGACTACCTCGTGGTCACGCACCCGCTTTTCGCCGACCAGGCATCCCGACTGGCATCCTATCGGGAGAGCAGAGGATTCACCCCGCTGGTCGTTGACGTGAACGAGGTATTCGACCGATTTGGATGGGGCTACCCCTCGAGCCGCGCGCTCGACGAATTCGTGGCCTGGGCGTATGCATCGTTCGATCCGCGGCCCGGTTTCGTGGTACTCGTGGGAGACGGTTCTTCAAGGCAGCGCCACGGCAATGAAACCTCCCCCAATCTGATTCCGGTGCGACTGGTCAGTCGCGTGGCTGACGAGAACGCCTATGCCGACGTGGACGATGACCCGCACCAGCTCCCCGACGTCGCCATCGGCCGCCTCAGCGTCCAAACCGCGGGGCAGGCAGCCGAGTTCATCGACAAGATCATCGCCGCGGAGACGCAGAGTGCGCCCTCGCCCGCCCACGCCAGGATCGCGCTCTTTGCCGATGATGCCAGCGGGAGCGCCAGCCAGCCGGGGTTCGCCTACGATTGCGAGCAGATCCTCGCCAGCGTGAGTCCGGCGTACTTCCCCGAACGGATCTATTTGAGCTACAACGGGGGCTCCAACGATGCGTGGAACGACCGCCCCACCATGCTGCACTCCCGCGCAAAGGGCGAGGCCTACTACCGGCCATGGATACTGGATACGGTTCGCGACGGCATTCTCATACTCACCTATGTCGGCCACGGCGGGGTAAACACCTGGGCCACGGAGTGGATCATCACCTCGGATGACGCGCCGGAGATGCTCACGGCACCCAACTATCCGTTCATGACCAGCTTCAGTTGCGACACCGGCCGGTTCGATGATCCGGACTATGACATCATCATGGCCGAGCACTTTACCCGCTGGCGCGAGGGAGCGCTGGCCTTCTTCAGTTCCTCCCGTGAGAGCTACCCCTCTGACAACAGCGTCCTCTCTGCGAACCTCCACCAGGCATTGCTGGATGACGGCATTCATGAGATCGGCCTCGCCATCCAGGTGGCGAAGTTCCAGAGCGACATTTCGTATGTGTGTCGCACCTACTCGCTGCTGGGCGATCCTGCTTCCGCACTGCCCGTGCCGTCTCAGGGCGATCTGACGGTGTCGGTTGTTCCGGAGGTGGTGACCGACGGTACGACCGTGTCTGCTCTCATCACGTGGTCGGCCATCGCCACCGCGGAAGCATCCATGGAACTGGCAGACGCATTCGGGATCCCCCTGGCATCCCGGACGCAGAGCCTCTCCCTGCCGTGGACATCGGTGGTGACCACCGCCGAAGCACCACCCCCGGGAGAGGGCGTCTTCCGGGTGTACGGCCGAAGCGGAGCACAGGAAGCGCTCACCATGGCGCCGTTCACCAGCCCCGTGAACATCGACACGGCGGAGGTGACGCCCGAGGGCGGAAGCGGCGGGACTGTTGCCAGCAACAACGGGAACATTCTGGTGTCGGTGCCGCCGGGATGCGTCGACGACACTACCGTCGTGCGCATCACGGCAGGTTCGGTAACGAGGGTGAGCACCCAAAGCCACATGGACGTGTGTCCCGTGCCAGGCGCGGGTACGGGACGGGCGTACCAGGTGCGCTTCGACAGCGGTGAGCTTGGTCAGGCTCCATTGTCGGTCCGGATGGCCTATGACACCAACTGGTTGCTTCCAGTGGATGTGGACAGCCTCATGGCCGCCATGTGGAACCCTGGCATAGGCCTCTGGGTCGGACTTCCCAGCACCGTCGCCGGAGGTCGGGTGGAGGCGGAGCCGCCGACCAGCGGCCAGTTCACGATACTCGTGGTCTACGATCGGGAGCCCCCGATTGTCACGCATACGGAGATTCAGGACGGTAGCGCCTGGAGGGCCTTCCAGGAGGGCGAATTCGCCGCGACGGGCGACTGGATGCGGTTCACTTTGGCCGACCACGACGGGATTCTGGGTTCCAGCGTTCGCGTTCGCATTGGTGGGCGGTCGGCGGTTGCCACGTTCGAGGCCATGGCCCAGGGCCAGCAGGAGGGCCGGGTGGTGGTCCAGCTTCCGGAGATGCCATCGGGAACGCACACGTTGGCGCTGGATGTATCCGACGTGTACGGCAACGCTGCCACCCACACCCTGACCGTCCGTCTGGGCGCCGACTTCGTCATCGCGGGGTTCGCCGCTGTACCGAATCCCTTCCCGGCCGGCACGACCCTGCGGTTTGTGCTGTCGGCCGACGCGCTCCGCGCGGTGGCGCGCGTGTACACGGTCAGCGGCCGGCTGATCCGTGAGATCGAACTTGCGAGTCCCGTCCGGGGAACGAATCTGATGGCATGGGACGGTCTGGATCAGGACGGCGACCGGATCGCCGGAGGAGTCTATCTCGTGCGTCTTCAGGTTGACGCACAGGGTCTCGGCGCGCACGCCGAGACCAAGGTGGTGCGGAGGCCGGCGTGATCCTTCTGCTGGTGGTGCTGGCGGCGGGCACGCTCGACACGGGACCGGCCGCGTTCACGATCGGACGGCTTAAGTATGGAGGAGGAGGCGATTGGTATGCCAACCCCTCGTCTCTCCCGAATCTGCTGGGCAGGGTGGGCGCCGACCTGAACATTGCCGTGGCGGAACGTGAGGATGTCGTGGAGCTCATGAGCCCCGATCTCTTTCGGCATCCATTTCTCCATGCGACAGGGCATGGAGAAATGCGGTTCACCGACCTTGAGGCGGGGCGTCTGCGGGGGTTTCTCCTGCGCGGAGGTTTCCTGCACGTCGATGACAACTACGGGCTCGACGCGTCGTTCCGGAGGGAGATCGCCAGAGTTTTCCCGGACAGGGCTCTCGTGCGTCTGGCCCCCGGCCACGCGATCTTCTCCCGCCCGCATGCGTTCCCCGGTGGATTGCCGAAGATCCACGAACACGACGGCGCCCCGGCACAGGCATTCGCCGTGCTGGATGGTGAGCGAGTCATGGTCCTGTACACCTTCAGTTGCGACCTGGGCGACGGCTGGGAGGATGAGCGCGTGCACAACGATCCACCCGAGCTGCGGGATGCTGCACTCAAGATGGGGGTGAACATCGTTGCCTACGCACTCACGCACTGACCCCCGGAGCCCACCCGGCGGATACGGGAGCTCCTGAGCATCATGGCTGCCATGCCCCCCTCCCTGCTGTTGGGCAGACTCGCGCGTCTGGAACGCGCCAGGTGGCGCCGGGCAGTCCTGCGCGGCATAGTGTCGGGCGCGGGGTGGCTGCTCGTCGTGACCTCCGTCCTCAGCTCTGCCGCGGGCCTGCATCAGATCCCCGCGGAGCTGCGATGGGTGCTGTTGACGGCCGGCGGGCTTGCGCTGGTGCGGGCACTGAGAGGGGGCGCCGAGCTTGCGGGACATAGCCCTGAGCGGACGGCGGCGGTGCTGGAGGCCCTCGCGCCGAGTCTTGAGCGCAGGATTCGGCCGGCCGTTGATCTGGCCCGCCGCCTTGTGCCTGGTACCAGCATGGAACTCACGGAACTCGCCCAGGAGCAGGCGCTGGAACGGCTCGACGGAATCGACCCGTCCAGGCTGCTCGGCACCTGTGCGCCCCTGCCCTGGCGTCCGCTGGCGTTGGGGACGCTGCTGACGCTGTTTGCCACGGGTGCATCGGGCGGTTGCCCCATGCCATGGGCGCGCGCCTGTCTGCCGTGGCATGACCCCCCTGCACCGCTTCCCCGGCTCCTGACCGTGGCCCCAGGGGACACCAGCGTGGTGGCGGGCTCCCCGGTGACAGTGCGGTGCCTGGTGGCATGGCTTCGAGATGAAGGAGCGGTGGTGGAAACCCGCCGTCCCGGCGAGATGGACGCGAGACTCCCCCTCGAGCCTTCGGGGACGCCCGGCCCCCGCACGACCCTCACCGCTACCCTCCGGTTTCCCAAGGGTGGCTACCAGTACCGGGTATCGGCTGGGCCCGAGGTGAGTCCATGGTTCGCGGTCGATCAATACCACCCCCTTGAGATCACCGATGCCCGCCTGACGTATCACTTCCCGCCCTACACCGGGCTCGACAGTATGCGCCTCGTGGGCATCCCCCGGGAGATCAGGGGGCTTCGCGGTACCCGCGTGGTGCTTGTCTTGCAGGGCAACAACCCTCTGACTGAATGCGTGTGCCGGCTGTGGTGCGAGCCGCCATGCACCATGCGTGTCGATGAGAGAACGGCTGACGGCGAGTTCACCATCGAACGCGGTGCGGCGGCGGCGTTCGCGGTTCGGGATCGCATGGGACAACACGCCTCCATGGGGCCGGTTCCGGTCTACATGACCGCCGATGAATCCCCGACCATCGACGCACTGATCCCGGGGTGCGACACGCTGCTGTCCCGGGATGTCAACGCGCTGGTCGGAGCGTCAGCCCACGATGACTTCGGTCTCTCATTGGTCGCTGTGCGGTACACCATGGGGGAACGGGAGGACACGCTGGTCCTGGCGAAAGGTCGCATGGGCACCGTGGGGAGCTGGGTGCGCACCTGGGACCTTTCGCCGTTGGGCTTGCTGCCCGAGGATATCGTGAGCTACCGTTTCGAGGTAACGGACAACGACGCAGTGAGTGGCCCCAAACGGACCGCCTCCCGGTGGTTCCGTCTCCGGTTCCCCGGTCTTGATGAGATCATGGCGTCCATCGGCCAGGAGCAGACCAGCGTCATCGACAGCCTGGAGGCGTTGTCGGGTGAAGGAAACGACCTGCGCGAGGAGTTAAGAAGCATCGCCGCGGAACTCTCTGGCGCCGACGCGGCCGACTGGGGAACCCGGGAGGATCTGAAGGCGCTGGCCGCCGAGCAGCGCGCACTGGGCGAGCGGTTGGCGCGCGCCGCCGAGGATCTGGCTCGCATCGAGCGGATGGCGGAGGAGGAGGAGCTGTTCACCGCGGAGCTTCTCGACCGAGTGGCCACCGTTCAGGAGCTCCTGCGTACTCTTCGGCTCCCTGAGTTGGACCGGGCCCTGGATGAGCTGCAGCACGCCGTCGACACGGTGAACCCCCGGGAGCTGGAACAGGCTCTGAGTCGCCTGGCTGACCATCAGGAGCGCATCCTGGAGGGGCTCGACCGCGCAATCCAGATGCTGAAGAGGCTCGAGGCCGCGCAGAGATTGTCCTCCCTGGCGCGAACCGCCGAGCGGATCGAGGGCGAACAGGAAAACCTGGTGGAGGCGCCAAAGACGGGAGAGCAGGCAGGGTACGAGGCGCGGCTGGGAGAGGACCTGGCACGACTCCAGGAGGCCATGGGTGACCTCACCAAAGACATGCGGAGCGTCTCCACGGTGGTGGCCGACAGTCTCGCCGCCGCGTCGCAGCGTGTGCAGGCCTCAGGTGCACAGGAAGCGATGGAGCAGGCGGCCGGCGCGATGCGGTCGGGTTCTCCAGACGCCCCGGATCTCCAGGCGAAGGCGCTGGCCGGAGCGCAGAGGCTGGCGGCGGATCTTCAGGCCGCCGAGAGCTCCATGGGCGGGCAAGACCTGGCACAGTTGATGGAAAACCTGGCCGCAGCGGAGCGGACGGTTGCCGATCTCGCATACGAGCAGCAGCAGCTCGCCGCACGGCCTGGGGACGCCGCGGCGGATCACCCCCGGCAAGTGGGCGTCGCCGAGGCGCTGCGCATCCTGCGGGAGCAGACCGAAGAGACGCTGGCCAAGGGACTGGGCCCGGCAGCAGCTGACGTCCTGGGCACCATGGCCCGGGCGCAGAACGAACTCGATCGAGCTGCGGCACAAGGGTCTCGCGGTCTGAAAGACCGTGCATCCGCGCTTCGGGCGCTCAACACCGTGTCCGGCTCACTCAGCGCCCTCAGGCAGAATCTCCAGGCGATGTCGTGCTCCGACAACTCCGGTATGGAGGAGCTCTTCGGTCTCTCCCAGGCCCAGGGGCAGCTGAACCAATCGTGTCAGTCGCTGCTGCCGCGCGCAGGCGGTCTGTCGCGGGAAATGCTCGCCTCCCTGGCCGCCCGCCAGCAATTGATCCGTGATCAGCTGTCCCGCATCGGTCAGGGCAGGCAGGGTGATGGCAGCGTGACCGGCGATCTGGGCGGCATCGGTCGGGAGATGGAGGATCTCGTCTCCCGGCTTGATCAGCGCGGGCTGGACAAGGACACCGTGGACCGGCAGCGACGCGTGCTCTCCCGGCTTCTCGATGCCCAGCGATCGGTGCGGCGGCAGGGACTTGCCCGTCGCAGGATGTCCGAACCGGCCCGAACCCAGACGACCGTGCCGGGAGAAGCTCCGCCCCCGGGGGTCTCCATGCCCGTACCTGCGCCGCCGCCACGGCAGGACGATGCCTTTCCTCCCGCATACCGTGACGCGATCGAGGCATACTTCCGTGCGATTTCCCGCCCGCTTCCGTAGCCTCGTCGCGGGGGTGTTCGCGGCGTGCAGCGCCGCGCTGGCAGACGATCCACCCGGTGCGGCACTGCCCGACCCGGTCGCGATCGGCGTCGTCCGGCAGTCGCTCACCACCGCGCTCCAGCATGACGACGTCGAAGCCGCCGCGGCGGCTGTGCTGGCCCTCCTGCGGCGAGGCATGGAGCCTGCCAACGTGGCGATGACCACCCTCTCGAGCCTCTCGCCGAGGGTCTCTGATACCCTTCGAGAGACCTTGATCGACTCCCGTGCGTCCGGCGTCGCCGAGGTCGTCATGCTACTCGCCGCGGGGAGTGGCGACTGGTCCGCGGTCGACTCGCTGTCCCGGTCCTTCTCCGGCCGGCCGGTGAGCGTGGCAACCCTCCAGACCGTGGCGGGCCAGGCAGAGGAGGCGGGGCAGTTCCCGGTTGCCGCGTGGGCATACTCCCGGCTGAGGGGAGTCGGACAGATGTGGGCAGAGCACGCCACGCTTCCTTTGGTGGAGGCGCTGATCGCGTCCGGGCGACGGGATGAGGCTGCCGTCCTTCTCGACAGCCTCATGGGCGGCGAAACGCCGCCGAACTTCCGAACTCGCGCCGCGGTGCTGCGCGCTAGAATCCTCCTCATGCAGGGAGACGAAACGAGGGCGCTCGATTGGCTGGACCGGGTACCGAGGAACGCGCCGGAACGCGCCGAGGCGGAGCTCTGGGCTGCTCTCATCCGTTTCAGCCACCATGGAAACGACTCGTTGGCACGAATCCTGGAGGCCGCGGCGCGCCTCCTGCCTGGATCACCGGCCGCCGCGGCCGCGTACGGCGCCGCGCAGCTCACCGCTTGCTTTCCCTCCGACATCCGGCTTCGGCAGAAGGCCCTCCATAGCCTGCAGCTCGAACTCAGGGA
Source organism: Candidatus Eiseniibacteriota bacterium (assembly GCA_025453925.1). Lineage (GTDB taxonomy): Bacteria > JAFGKV01 > JAFGKV01 > JAFGKV01 > JAFGKV01 > JAFGKV01. The sequence goes on from JALOPK010000003.1 coordinate 11,772, forward strand.
GCAGTACGAGGCAGCCGCAGACGGCTACCGGGAGGTTCGCAAAGCGTCCCGGGAGACGGCCGCGGTCCGGTGGGGAATCAGAGAGGCTCGTTGCTGGGAACGCGCGGGGAGAATCGCCTCCGCGCTGGAAACCTGGGCCAGCCTTGACAGCTCGGGAGATGACGGCGCTGTCGTGCTGATCGGTACCGGTGACTGCCTGGCGACGATCGGCATGCCCGACAGCGCGCGAGCGTGCTACATGGCGGTCCTTGACCGGTTCCCCGAGAGCGCCCATGCAGGCCAGGCTCGCAGCCGGCTCCTCCAGTGACCACGCCGATCATCATCTCCGCCTCACGCCGAACCGATATGCCGCGGTTTCACCTGGACGTCCTGACCGACGGCCTCCGGCGGCGGCGGTTCGCCTGGCATCACCCGTTCAATGGCCGGCTCATGGAGCTGGCGTTGCCGGTCGAGCAGAAAGCTGTGCTGGTGCTCTGGTCAAAGGACTTCGACCGGTTTCTCGAGAACCGCTCGGCGTTCGAGGGCTGGCCGCTCTTCTTCCATTTCACCATCAACACTCCCCTCACCCTCCTGGAGCCCGACCTGCCGCCCCTGCGCCAGCGCTTGTGCCAACTGGAGCAGCTTGCCTCTCTCTACAGTCCGGAGGCGGTTCGCTGGCGGTTCGATCCCATTGTGTGCTGGGAGTCGGGGGGCCAGGCCCACGACAACCTCCGCGGGCTCGAGGCGATCGCACCTGATGTCGCCGCGGCGGGCGTCAAGGATGTCACCGTCTCCTTCATGGATCACTACCGGAAGATCGACAGGAGGTTGGCCGACCGGCCGTTGACGTTCCGCACTCCGTCCCCCCAGGAACAGGTGGAGCTGTTCGCCCCGTGGGCGGCTGTGCTCACTGAACTCAAGTTCACCGTTCACACGTGTTGCGAGCCCGTCCTGGCTTCGGGAATCCAGGGGGTGCGGCCGGGCAGGTGCATCGATGCGGACCTGCTGTCGCGCCTCACGGGGATGGTTGTGGAGGCGAAGGATGACCTGGGGCAACGCAGGGATCACGGCTGTCTCTGCCATCGCAGCATCGACATCGGGTGCTACGCCCATCACCGCTGTCGCGGCCAATGCCTGTACTGCTACGCGAGGCCGTGAATGGCCACCGCTTCGCCGGTGATTCCGAGGATCTCGCGGTCGGGAGTCGGCGGGCGGGTACCCGCGTCACTCTTGTGCCGCAACGGCTGACAGCTCGTTCCGCGACCCGGAGGGGGCGTGGTGTGTCTGTCGCTGGGCGTGAACTGTCGGCCTCACTCCGGACTCAGGCAGCATCGTCGTGCATCAAGGAGAGTCTCCCTTCATGATGGACAGCCTGACCATTCTGCTCACCGCAGTCGGCCTGGCGATGGATGCCTTTGCGGTTTCGCTCTCCAGCGGGCTCACCCTGAGATGCCCGAACTGCCGCAACGCCTCACGAATCGCAGGGGCGTTCGGATGCTTCCAGGCGGTGATGCCGGTGATCGGCTGGTACATCGGTCGGGGCTTCAAACCCTTGATTGAGGGCGTGGATCACTGGGTGGCGTTCGGACTCCTCGGACTGGTGGGGATCAAGATGATAGTGGACGCCCTCCACCCGGAGCACGAGCGGTATGCTCGCGATCCTCTCGATACCCGTGTTCTGTTGGTGCTCGCGTTGGCAACCAGTATCGATGCTCTGGCTGTTGGTCTGAGCTTCGCCATGCTGGACGGCTCCATAGTCCTGCCCGTGATCATCATCGGGGCGGTCACTTTCGGGATGTCATTTGCGGGGGTGATGGCGGGCGGCAGATTCGGGCATCTGCTGGGCAGAAGGGCCGAAGTCGTCGGAGGCCTGATCCTCATCGGCATTGGGACGAGGATCCTCGTCGAGCATCTGCGATAGACCTTATCGGGATCTCCGTGAGCGCGGCAGAGTGGCGGCGGGCAGCCGGGGGCCGGGCACGGCGCCCGGCCCCGGCGTGACGTCAGGGCGTGCTGCCCGTCGGGGCGGGGGCCGTCACCGGCAGGCGAAGCTCGGTCTGGGGACCGTCGCCTCCAAGCCATATCTCCATGGGAGGTCCGGCGGGGGTATAGCCGCGGGACATGACCCACATATAGACTCCCGGCCATGCGTTGCCTGCGTTTTCGTATGGACCCGTGAAGATCGTGTATGCCACCTCACCGGTGGGGAACACTTTCGACTCGAACGGCGGGGTAGGAGCCACCCCCGAGGCAACTTCCATGCCGACCTCCCAGAGCAAATCCGCCTCCGCGGCCTCCATCGGGTTATTGAAATAGCGGCCGAAGGGCGGGCCCAGCGGAGCGACCTTGAGCGTGTCCGGCAGGTAGCTCATGAGCCGGGCGATCGCCTCCTCATGCTGTGCATAGGAACCCTTCATCGGGAGCACCACGACACACAGCGAGTCGACCTGTTTTATCATGATCTCCGGAGACGGTGCGACCGGTTGTTCCGGCGCCGGGGAACTTACCGGCTCCTCGGCAAACAGCACGACGGGCGTGAGGACGAGTAGGACCGCGGCAAGCTTGCGCATGCCTGAACCTCCTGGCAAGGGTCGAGCACGTTTCGCCACGAGAAACCCGTGGACACGAATCAAGGTTGGCGGAGGACGCCGAACATGTCAAGATACGGACACACGGCACCGGAGCCTCGACGATCGGAGCGGAAACCGGAGACCATTGGAGGGATGTGCCGTTCGCGGTGGGAGAACCCTGAGCTGCTGCGCGTCCCCTCGCCTTCCCCTGGAGACGGGAGTCCCGCGCTCGCAGTACTCTGGAATGATGATCGGGCAACACGTCCGGAATCGGATCGATTGCCCGTCAGGTCCATCACGATGCGTGGCGCATGCGCCGCGCACGTGATGCCCGCGATTCCGGTGGACGGCCCGGCGCGGAGGAGCAGGGGGACTCGCTTGTCTGGGTGCGCGCGGTTGTGAACCCCGCGCGGTACCGGCCTGGCCGCTTGCCGGAAATGTCGGCTTCGGTCTTGCGCCGCCGGGGAGTATGCCCCAACCTGTCATGGTTTGCGACGACGGCAGGTCTGCCGGCGCCGCGCAACGGAGTTCGTTACTGCTTGACGTCCGAAGGTGAATCGAGTTCCTCATGCCGATTCTCCCGTCGATCATGAGCCCCGTGGCTGTCGGGTCGGATGCCCGGTGCGGTGCATGCACGATAGCACCGAGAGCGCCTACCTACCGTGGATGTCCTGACAGTGCGGTCGTCATGGCGGAGAGGAGTCGGTGAACTATGACATCGCGGCCGCCTGACCCTCGCGCGCGAGCCGGAGCCGCGCGGCCTCCTTCCATCAATGGGCTGGGCCATGTGTCCGGCGCCTCCTGTTCCCACTTCGGTGGGGAGGGGCCGGCGCGGTCAAGCTGAGGTGACCTGAATGTCTTTCAAGAGACGATCGAAAGGGCAGGGTTTGCATCATCGTCAGGGCTCTTCGAAGGGGGGCCATTCCTCCCGGAGAGGAGTAGCCACACGCAGGGAGGCGATTCTCGATCTCATGTTCGTCACCCCGGCGTTTGTCACGGGCACGGGAGAACACGCTGCCCCCGTCGGGATTTCCACCATACGCGAGCTCCTGCGGTGGTGGTATCGCGCTCTGGTGGGTCATGAGGCCGTTCTGGGGCTTGTGGACGTTGAGCAAGCGGAGGCAGGAGTTTTCGGAAGTCCCCGGCTCAAGATCCGTTCACCGTTGCAGATTCAGGTCGTCCCCGGGACCTCCTTCGGCGTGATTCCCGCAGGGTCGCCGGCTCCGAGTAGCGGAATCATCCTGGACACGACCCCCAAGCTGGACAGCATTCACTATCTGGGGAGCGGGCCGGTGGGCCCCGTGGCCCGTCGGGAGTGCGATGATCACGGCGTCGCAAATGAAGCGGCGTTCAACGATCCCGCGACCGGCAAGGCGAGACGCGGACAGATCCTCCGGCAGCCGGCCATCGCCGCGGGCACCACGTTTACCATCCACCTGAGCTGGAATGACGGCGCCTTGGACGATCGCCAGCAGGAAGACCTGATTCGTGCAGCCGCGTCCTTGGTCGCGCTGGGAGGAATCGGCTCCCGAAGCAAGAAGGGATTCGGAGCGTTGGCCGGTGCGATCGATGCGGCGGAGATCCCCGAAGCTCGGTCGTGGTGGGAGTCGCAAACCTACGGGATCCTTCACGGTCCGACCCTCTCGGCAACGGCGGGTTTCCCCTCATTCCCATGCCTGGCGTATGGGATCATACGGCCGGATCCGGTCGTCTCGTCCACGTGGGAGCATGCGATGGGAAGGCTTGGCCAACTCTATCTGGCCATCCGACCGCGCGGGGCCGCGGCCTGGATCGGGGGCTCGGCCCACCCGAAGCGGGATGCGTCCGTGCTCTTTTCGGTCTTGTCCGAGGAGGAGGGCTTCCGGGGGGTGGCGACGCTGCTTCCCTACGTGCAGCCAGGCGAGGAGGGAGCCCGTGACCTCCGTGACTACGTGACGGCTTTCAAGGAGTTCTGCTGGCCAGAAGAGGGCTGATTTTCGGGCATTCGGTGTGAGCCCATGCGGGGCTCCTGCGCGGCCGGGGCCGGAAGCAGACCTCCGGTGTTCTCCGTTGGGAGAGCACGCCGAAGAGGTGGTGCAGGGCCTGCCTGCATGAAGGCGGGGCAATCCAATGCCCCCACGCTCCGAAGAATGCGTCTCTGATCCGTGTCGGCCGGCTTCATGGCGCGGGCTTATCTGCGGTGATCGAGCACGCTCGCCACGCGGAGAATGGCCACAGGCGAGGCCCGGGCGGGCTCCGCGGAGCGAGGTTCAGCCCCCGGCTGCAGGCCGGGACGCGCGGGCATACCTTGCAAGGGCCTCGAGGCAGAGAGCGGTAGTCATCTCCTCTGACCCCCACCACACGCCGGCATCGCGAGCGACATAGAAGGCGGTGGCCGGCCACGATCCATCGGGCCGCTGCCGGCGAATCAGAAACCGCACCGAGTTGTCCATGACGGAGTCCGGGCTGACATCGAAGTTGAGCATACTGCAGATACCGAACGCGGTAGCCAGTTCATCCCCAAGAGACCCATCGTCGCGCTGGAGCGCCCTGGTGCGGGCCACGACCGTGTCCCTAGAGGCAGCCAGGCACGCGACGCCATGCGCGCGGGCCCTGGAGAGGGCGTAGTAGAAGGCAGTGTCATGGAGATAGTACACCGTGGACGTGGCCTCGGCGCCGCGCCTGATGACGCCATTGAGATATTCACAGGCGGCTTTGGTGCGCGAGTTCGATCCGAGATAAAGCAGGACGTTGGCATTCACGACGCAGTCAACGTCGTTGGGTGTGCGTGATCCTGTCGGACGGAGCCATGTCCTGAACCGTCCCCGGGCGTCCAGGTTGCGGTAGAAGACTTCGCTGTTGGCCGGAACGGGAACGTGATGTCTCACGAGGAGGAATGAGATGCACGCGGTGTCGTCAAGATCGGGATCAATGCGCTTGTCGTTGAGAGAGGTCCAGTACCGCCAGGTTCCCCCACGGTCCATTTCGCCGACCAAGAAACGGAGCGCGAGGGCGGTCATCGCTTCGATGCGGGGATCATCGATGTAACTGAGTGAGTAGACCACAAAACTGGTGACAAACGGGGAACTGTCGAAGTAGCGCATGCTCCGGAGCGTGATGTCTGTCGAGGCGTGGGTGCGGAACTCACCGTGCTTCAGCTGACTCCGGGTCAGAAACGCCACGCCCTTGTCGACGGCCGTACTGAGATGCAGCGGCAAGACTGCGGAGACGCTGTCGGCCGCGAAGGCTCCGGCTCGTTCGCTATCAGGAGGCGATCCGAGCGATGTATCGGCAATCAGCGCAAAGCCCCCGAGGACGGCCCAGACGAGCCCATGGCGCCAGCCATCCATGATCACCTCCGCGTCGAAGTCGAACCGAACAGTAGAACCCCGGCAGGGGTGAACGGATCCTGCGAAGGGTTTTCGGCGACGCCGGCTGAAGACCTTGCGGGCGCGGTGGCTCGCACGCGGAGAGGGTGCCGCCATACGCGGCACCCTCTCCGCATGCCCGGCCGGTCTCTCGTCAGAATGCCTCTGCCAGTGGCTCCGGCACCCGGGGGTCTGATTCCGCCGGAGCCGGTGGAGCCACCGGTGCCAGAGCACGGAGCGCAGGCTCGAAGACCTCGGCGCGGAGCTGGTCGAACTCCGGAGGCGTCGCCTGCAGCAGCATCACATAGGTCCCGCGATCTGTGGTCGCAAGGGCGACTTCGATGACCAGCCGGCCGCAACCCCAGACACTGGACTCTGCCCGGTACAGATCCCAGGCGCACCAGTCTGTGGTGCAGCACCCTGCCGGTTCCAGCTCGGCGCCATACGTAGGAACGGCCGCAATGGCTTCATCAGGAGTCAGGCCCTGGCCGCATCTCCGAAGGACGAATGTCGTGAGATCGCTCGTCCCCGGAGCCCGCCGGTAGACTCGAGGCGGGTACTCCGCCCACCCCTCGGGGCGAACGCCGGTCACGCCGAGTTCTTCATCGATCACTGGCGCGAGCCCGGAGTCGAATGCCGAAGCCGGGCCAATCACAATCATCGTAAGGCCGATGAGAACGAGGCATCCGTATGTTGCGAGCGCCGATCTGCGTGTCATGGGAGTCACCCTCACTTTTCGAGTTGTGCGAGAGCCGCTTCGGTCCTCACACGTTCGTTCGCGCCGCATGGTTTCATCCATGCGATCATGTGCCAAGGGTGGCGCCGGCTGCCATCCCGCGCAGCATCGCTCGGCCGACGAGCGCCGCTGCTCCAGTGCTGAGCTCACAGGATGAGACGGTGAGAACGGCAAGAAGGTTGCAACGGTCTCCCGAACGGATGCATATGAGTCCATGTGGGTGCATGAAACCGGCCGCCCTCGCCGCACTGCGGGGATTGACGCAACCCGGGAACCGTGTCTGACTCGCGTCCTCGGTGACGCACGAGAGGCAGCGATCCGCCGCGGCGTCCTTCACGTCGAGGTCCTCCCGGCCGGTCGGCTCATGGAAGAATGACGCCAGCGAGGCCCGTGAGATCCCCCGACAGCCGACAGCCCGAAGACGGACAACTACACCACGCCGTGTTCCTCGGCCTCCAGGAGGCGTTCCCGGAAGTTCCCTTCAGTCTCAAGGGTCGTGAGTTCGAAACAGTTGGAGACCTTCCAGTAACGCGTCTCGAGCCTCTGGCGAAACGGGCCAAGGCTCCGGGTAACCATTTCGGGGAGACCGTCTGCCCAGGGCATGCGGGCTCCGTCGTGCTCCAGGGCATCCAGCTCGGCCTGGACGGCCGCCCGCCATGTTTCGTCCCGTGGCCTGCCGACAGTGTCCCCTTGGGCGAGGCTACGCCGCAGCATGCCCATGTAGGTGGTCCGGTAAACGCCAGGCAGGTCACCGGAGTGAGCCCCATCCGAGAACGACATCGTGTGTCCTTGACCGTCCGTCTGTACGGAGACGCCCCGCAGGCAGTCCCCCGGTGAGCGGCCGAGCCAACCGTAGTAGACGGTCGCATACAGGTAGTAGTACTCGCCGAAACCCATCTCCGCATCGAGCAGTGCCCGATTCCGTGTCTCGATCAGCCTCCCCAGCGTGGATACGGCCTTGACGCCGCCTCTGATCATGTTCAGACCCTCGAGGAAGCCCTTGGGCCCTCGTGGTGGCGGGAAACTCGTGTCGTGATCGCCCCACCTCTCCATGATGGCGGCCATCGCGTCTCTGACCTCCGCAAAGGCCTCCATCCGATCAGACGGGATCGCGCCATACCGGGGCGTATGGTCTTCGACGGTGCCGAAACGCCGAGCCACCTCATCCTGGAGATCGGCGATCTGCTTGACTTCGCGTACCGCCCCCCGCGCGAGGAGGAAGCCGCCCACACCCAGTGAGGCGGCTCCGATGATGATGATGAGACATCCTATGCCGCACCCGGCAGCGACTTTCCACGCAGTTCCCGCCACGTGTACCTCCGTTCTGGCGTGCGCCCTCCAAGACCCCGCGAAAACCTACCGAAAATACTCCCTGGTCGGCAGGAACTCATCCTCGCGAAAGCGTCTCCGTCCTGTCCCGCCATTTCGGACATCCGCGCGCTGCCGCCGAGACCCTGAAGGGCACGGGGACTGTGGCGAGGAGGAAGCCGCCAGTGGGAGACCGAGGCGCGCTCCCACGCACTCGGTCACATACGGAGCACGGAGCGCGCCGGATGGGTTCGGCAGCCGAACGATGGGAGAGGTCGGCTACTCATTGCGATCTCACGCCGGTCCGGCGAGGCGACTGCGCCTGGCGAGTTGCAGGCCAGGTACTGCCGCATCAATACTGAGAGCCATCAGGGTCGAAAAGCAGACCGTGAAGTCTTGTGCCAGCCGGTCACTACCGTGGGCAAGAGGCGCAGGATGGTGTGATCCGGGTCGTCGGGTCGGCCCGGGTAGTAGCACTCCCATCCCGCCTTCCAGAGGGCTCTTCTCAGCCAGGAGTCGTCGACGATCTGAAGGTCGCCACCGAGCATCACGCCATGGAAGCGGGCGGGATCGCAGTAGTAGGCGGAGGCGCGGGGATCGGCCTTCAGCTCTAAGATCTTCCCCGATGAAGTAGTGGTAGTGAAGTAGACCATGAGGTCCGCTTCGTGACCGGCAAAGAGACGAGCCTGATCAGGGTACTGGCGTCGGTTACGGAGATTGAGCATGGCTCGGGTGTGGGGATAGCCGCCGGAGCCACAGGTGGTCAGATACACGGCCGGAGCGCGTTCCATGAGTCTGGGATACGCACTGTGCAGACTCGCGAGATCCATGGCATGCCTCCTTGCACGCACGCACGTGCTTGTGTTCATCGGACGACCCGTTGGAGTCGAGATGGTAAGGTCCCGGGCCGATCCTGTCACCGCACCGCGGCTCCTCGGGGGGAATCGGCGAGCATCGAGTCAGGGACGGCCTTGCGGTGGTGCCTGATGGGGAGGCCGGGACGCCCGTTCCCTCCGGCTGTGCGTTGCAGTCAATCGACCGGTCTCACGCGTGGCCGCAGACACCGTCACCGCCACAGGTTGTCAGGCTCTTCCTGATTCTGCTTGTGCCCGGAGTAGGTGTGACCTATATTACGTCCTCTTCATTTATCAGTATGCAGGGGAGTCTAGGAGTCCGGTATGCGTCCCGCCGACAGAACTGCCTCGGGAAACCAAGCCAGCCAAGTCCGAAGGGTGATCGCCGGAGCCATGGCGGACATTGGGTCCGCACAATCATCGCACCACGTGGAGGGTGCAGGAGGATTCTTCATGGCGAAGAAGCTTTTTGTCGGAGGGTTGAGCTGGAACACTACTGAGGAAGCTCTCAGGAAGGCGTTCGAGACATTCGGGACGGTCACTGAGGCGAAGACCATCGTTGACCGCGAAACCGGCCGCTCCCGCGGCTTCGGCTTCGTGACGTTTGCCGAGAGCGAAGCGGCAGACGCTGCGGTCCTGAAGATGAACGGCGGCCAGCTTGATGGGCGAACGATCCGCGTGAACGAGGCCAACGAGCCCGAGCCACGCGGTGGCGGTGATCGCCGCGGTGGTCGGCGGGAATTCGGTGGTGGCGGAGAACGCCGCCGCTGGTAGTCTTTAGCTGAACGCTCCGTGGGGCGCCGGCCATGTGGCCGGCGTTTTGAGCACCGAGACCCTTCGTTGCCCGATATCTGCCGCCGGAACGGGTCTCCCGGGTATGACCGAGGCCCGTTCCGCACGCCGCTGGGCAAAAGTGAAGCGGATCGATCGCGGCCTCCCGGTCGCGTTCAGTCGCGCGAATCGGGGACTGATGAACCGGGAGACCGGGGAGTTCCTGGACACCCTGCACGGCCAGGGGATGACGGATACCCGCCGTGGTACTCAACGTGAAGGCCGACGATGCGGCCACCGGGCGCGATGCAGAGGAGGGGGCTCTACCCTACGGCGATCTCTCCGTAGGCCGCTGGCTGGATGAGTTTGAGGCGTTCCAGCACCTCCGGGTGTATCTCGCCCATCTCACCCACGGCCTCCCCTGAGTCATTCAGAATCCCCGCGGCTCGCCCCTCGATGTAGTAGGGCCGGGAGAGCGGCTTCACGCACAGGCCGTGGCCGGTCTCCCGCACCAGAGCTTCCATGACGGATCTGATGTCGGCGAACCCGATAGCGGGGCCCGCAAGGGCGATCCCTGCGCGCAGTGATTGCCGAACCCCCGTCTCCTCCGCCGCATCCACTCGCAGAACATGCCCCACCTCGAACAGGCGATGGGGCATTTCTCGCGAGGTGTTCCGGGACACCGTCTCCATGAGCCCCGGCATCAGCCACGTTCGTCCCAACGTCTGTTCCTGGCTGATGGGATTGGCGATAAGCACTGCATCTTCGGGCGTCGGGAGACCGAACGCGGCATAGTGGGTCTCTTCGGAACCAAGCAGGAGCGTCATCACTTCGGTGAGCCCGAGGCCGGTCAGGATCCCCCGATACTCCGCAGCCAGCCCCTCCTCGGGATGAGGCTGGCCCACGGTCATGGTGGGCACCAGCGTGGGCCAGATCCGGTCATACCCGAACGCGATGGCCAGTTCTTCCATCAGGTCGCGCTGATGGAGGAAGTCGGGTCGATAGGCCGGGATGAGTACCTGGAGCCTCGAGCGCCCCGCGGGTTCGGCATGGTGTCCCATGCGGGACAGGAGCCCCGGGGCTTCCTCATCGGAGACGCCGATTCCCAGGAGTTTCCGTGCGGCATCCAAATCCATCACCATCTCCTGCGGCATCAAGTCGGGAGTCATGAGATGGGTGCCATCCTGATGCACCAGTTCGACCTGTTCTCCCCGGGCGCCGGGTGAGAACTCCAGGATGCTGGTGAGGATGACGTTCAGGCACCGCGAGACGATCTCAATGCGAGGACCGGTCACATCGATGAACACATCGCGTGTGGTAGTGGTGACTTTGGTCTCTTCGCTGTTGATGATGGGCGGCATGGACAGAACCTGGCCGCGATCGTCGATGAGTAGTGGGTACCGGACGAAGCCCTCCAGCAGGTGGGCGAACGCGCGGCCCTTGGGATGCTCGCGGAGAATTCGTCCAGGGGTGGCCGCATCCTGCCACCCGAGCGGCCGGAACACCAGTTCCTCAGGTTCCACAGGGCGATAGGCCACGCCCGCGGAGATGGTCGAGAGGTCGTAGGTGCCGATGGAGGCACGACGCCGGTCGCGCCCGAGCGCCCAGTGGAGATTCTCCTGCAGTCTCATGACTTCCTTCAGAAGGTCGTCGTCGAACTGAACTCCCCGGATCACGGCGCACCCGATGGCGGGCCTGGAGCATCCCGGGACATCCATGCCCGGATGGACAGTGACCCGCATCCGGGGAGGATCCAGATGATAGGTGGAAAGGCCCGGGGAGATTCCCAGGTAGGCCCGAAGCGCCCGGGCCAGCCCTCCCACATCGAACATGTCGGGGCGAACAGCCAGGAGCTCCAGCCGCAACACCTCCACGGGCGGCAATGGCATGACGGCTTCGGAGGTGGCGAAATCTGCGAGGCAGTTGTCACAGTAACCCGGATCGGCTTCGGTCTGCGTCCGCTCAAGAACGAACCCGCACACGCGGCACTTGAAGCGCCGCAGGGTTCCGAACCCCTCGATGTCGCACCCCATTCGCTGGAGTCCACGCACCATTTCGTGGACTTCAACGGGGCTTCCCAGAAGGCGCCTCAACCGGTCGATGGGGATCCCGACTACCGGCATAGCGGCACCTCCCTGAGCCAGGCAAGATCCGAGAGATAGAGATCGCGGATGGACTCCAGCCCGTAGCGAAACATCGCCAGCCGCTCCAAGCCGAGGCCCCAGGCCAAAACGGGGACGGAGCAGCCGAAGGGCTTTGTCACTTCTTCACGGAACACGCCGGCACCGCCCATTTCGACCCAGTCCTTCTTTGCCTCATGCCACACGAACACCTCTACGCTGGGTTCGGTGTAAGGGAAGAATCCGGGACGGAACTCGAAACGCTCGAACCCCATCTTGCGATAGAACGCGTCAAGGGTGCCCAGCAGCGAGGCGAAGGAGGCGTGTTCGTCGATGATGATGCCGTCTACCTGGTAGAAGAGCGGCAGGTGCTTGTAGTCGACCGCCTCCCTCCGGAACACGGTCCCCACCAGAAAAATCTTGCGGGGCGGCCGGGGGTTGTCCGCCAAGGCGCGGATCGTACCAGCGGTCGTATGGGTCCTCAGGACCACTCGTTCGGCGATGGCCCGATTCCACCGGTAGTCCCATCCGATGGACCCGGTGTCCCCGCCGTCCTCATGGGTACGCTGCACCCGGCGGACGACTTCCGCCGATGGGAGCGACGCCCGTTCCGGGCGCTGCACGTAGAAAGTGTCCTGCATTTCCCGGGCGGGATGGTCTTGCGGTTGGAAGAGCGCATCGAAGTCCCAGAAGGCACTTTCCACCAGCGGGGATGTCACCTCGGTGAATCCGAGGTCCAGGAACACCCTCCTCGTGTCACCGAGCACTCTGCGGAGCGGATGTTCCTTGCCGGGAAAGAGCCGTCTGCTGGCCAGGCCGACATCGTAGGGCCGGAAATCGACGCCGCGCCACGACCCATCCTTGAGCAGACCGGTATCCAGCGCGGTCACGGTCTGCCGCACCACCATGTCTTCTTCACGAAGCGCGCGACCTTGCTCCGTCAATCTGGCCCACCACCGGCGACGTTCCTTGGTCGTGATGATGCCGCCGCGGCCCTCCAGCTCGGCCAGCGCGCGGTCCACGTCGATCCCAACTGCCGACAGCGCCGGACGCATGCCCGACCCGCCTCCCGCCAGGTGGGCCACAAGTCTCTCATGCTCCATCAGCTCCGGCGTCTGCCCCTGCGCCAACACGCCTCGCGCGACGAGATCGCCTCCTTCGCGGACGGCAAATCCCTTGCTCTCCAATGGTTTCAGCGCGCGGCCCGCATCTTTCTGTGCCAGACCGGTCGCCGCCTCCAGATCGCGCAGCGCGATCCGGCCCCGGGCTGCCAGGGCGACCATGACCACCCGTTCGGGCAACATGCCCGAGGGAAGGCCCTTGCCCTTCGGCCCGAGCTGATATTCCGTTACTGTTTCCTCACGCAGGCCCACAATCCCCAGGTCCGCGAGGACGCGCAACGTGCCGGCCACGTGGGGATGAGGCTCACCGACGGCCACGGCGAGTTCGTCGACTTCCGTGTCGTTGGGTCGGGCCCGGAGCGCCCCGATGATTTTCGCCTCGACGGCAGTGTAGCTTCTGGGCTCCGACATAGGTCCTCCTGGGATCCCGAGTAACCCCGCGCGACTCCGCAGGGAGCAATCAAATCAGGGGCCGTGTTCGGCCGAGTCAAGCAACCGCCCGAACGGGGCGGGTCTCACGCCGGTGCCGACCGCCGCCACGCCGTGAGTTCCCGGGCGGCGATCTGCATGCTGTCCTCCAGCGAATCGTCCATGTTGTTGTACCAGAACTTCCCGCACCGGCCAGCCAAAACCAGAGCAGGGAATGCCGCCAAGTCACCCATCACGCGCTTCAGTGCATCCTGGTAGCGCAATTCGTACACGGGATATGCGTAGGGGATGCGCGCATGGTGCACGGCCCGCACATCCTCGTGACGGCACACGCCGGCTTCGTGCAAATCGCGGATCACGAGTTCCTCCCAACGATCCCACTGCACCGAGCCGCCTTCGGGCACAGTGACTTCGGCGACGATGCTGCCGGCGTCCCGGGGCACCAGCCCGGGGTCGAAGCTGCGCGGATATGAGGTGCGGCTGATCAACAGTTCGGGCGAGGAAAAATACGTCCACTGATTACCGTCATCACACACCCGACGGGCCTCGATGAGGAAGAGGGCCAGGGTCAAGTGCTTCAGATGGGGGCCCCGCCCGACGAGCGAATCATGGGCCTCGGTAATGGGTGCGGTCCAGAACACCCGGTCGGCCCGATGCGCGGCATCCGGCGTTTCGACGATCAGGGTTCCGCCCTGGCCGGCGACCAGGCGCGCGGGGGTGTTCACGTGGATACGCCCGCCCTGTCGCTGAACGCGCGCGGCCAGCGCCTCATGGAAGCGGTCCATGCCGCCCAGGGGATAGAGAAATCTCGTGACCGCCCGCTTCGGCAGCAGCGCCATCCGCGCGACTGCGAGCAGCGACCCCTGGTCGAATCGCTTGTCGATAATCGCCCGGTGAATGCTCCCCTGTGCCCATGCCTCGTGCATCTGCTCTGGATCTTCATGACAGAATTTCCGGGTGTAGTCGCGGAAGAAGACTTGGTAGAGCGTTTTGCCGTAGCGACTGAGTATGTAGGAACTGAAGCTTGTCCCATCGAAACGGGGCTTCCTGAAGAGATCCACCAGACAGCGGGCGAGTACCAGCGGCGGCAAACGAAAGACCGATGAGGTCTGCAGCGGCCACGGGTGCAGTCTGCCGAGGAAGTAGACGCTGGACTTGCGGCCGATGGTCCGGTATGCACGGCCCAGGATCTCATGGAGGTAGTTCTCGACGCTGGGGGAGTATGTATGGAATCTCTTGGGCCCGATGTCGAACACGAAGTCGCCGTGCACCAGCGACCGCGCCAGCCCTCCGACCTTCTCTTCCTTCTCCAGGATGGTGACGCGAATCCCGGCGGCACTCAGCTTGTCCGCCAGGCAGAGGCCCGCTACGCCTCCGCCGACCACGATGGCGGAGGGAGAGGGGTGATCAATGCGCGCGGGCACGTTGCCTTCCTGTGTACCACATGGCCGCCAGCCAGTCCCACATGACCCCGGGATCGAGGTCGTACAGACAGTTGTACTCCGTGAAACACGCGGCATCGCACGACCGGCAGTCCACGTGTGCCCCCGCGAACCGGAATGCCGGGAGAAACCCGACCTCCAGCGCGTTCTTCGATGGCCGCTCCCCGATGAGCAGGGAGCAGGGATAGACGGAACCGTCAGCATCCACGTTGCAGTAGAGCCGACCCGCCCAGCACCGCATCCCGCCACGAGCCGACCGTCGCCTGGGAACAGCATAGTCGGGCCAGTGAAGCAGGTACCGCAGGTACCGGGTCGAGCTGGCGATGGGCGCGCCGCGGCGCTTGAGTGTCAGCAGGCGCTCCACCACCTCGCGGTAGTCATCATCGGTGGCCCGCATCGAATCGGTGGAGCCGCCCATCATGTCATTGTGGTGGAGAAACTGGAAGGCGGCCATGCCACCGAAGCGACGCGCGTTGTCGATGAGGTAGTCGACAGCGTCGAGGTTGTGCCGGGTGAACACCGAAAGCGTCCATACGCTGACCAGGCCCCGGGTCGCTTCCAGTGCAGCCATCGCATGATCGAACGATCCTTCCTGGCGGTTTGTGTCGTGGGACTCGCGTGGGCCGTCCAGAGAGATGACGAGATGGTCGAGCATTCTCACCACGTCAAGCTTCCCCGGCACCATGGTTCCATTGGTATCCATGCTGATCCAGAAGCCGAGTCTGCGGGCGGCCGCGACGATCTCGCCAATGTCCGGCCGAACCAGCGGTTCGCCGCCCCAGATGCCCAGGCGCACCACTCCCGCCTCCTTCATCTCGCCGAGAAGACTGACGACTTGCGCCGTCGTCATCTCCTCCTGGCGCCGGGCCGGTATCTGGCAATAGCGGCACCGCTGATCGCACCTGTTGGTCACGGCAAGCATGACGTTCAGTGGCCTGGCGCCGCCGAGCGCGTTGGCCCTCAAGGCGGCCGTGCCCATGGCGAAAGCGGTGGTCGGCTTCACGGTTGCTCCATCCGAGTATGGGTGCGCACAGGCCCGATTCAGCGGACTGCGGCCGGACGCTCGCCGCAGCGATGGGGCGGAAACGGCATGAGGCGGATAAGTTAGGCGACCACGTGCAGGATGAAAGGCCGTCGCGAGGGGCGATCTGAGTCGCGGCTTGACCTCGCCGGGTATCTACCATAGCTATGGTCCTGCCGTATCAACCTGGCACTTCGTGAAAGGGGATCCCCATGATCCACCGCCTCCATGCACTGCACGTCTTGTCGAGCGCGTTCACGTTCCTTGTCCTGCTGGCCTCCGCGTCCGGCGCCTCCGACCCCATGCCGCTGGGTTTTCCCGAGATCGGTATCGAGCCCCCATCGTTGGGGATCGACGTGGTCGCGGGGAGTTCGACCGAGGCAACCTTCCTGGTAAGGAACACCGGCGACGGTGTCCTCGTGGTGTATGCCATCGACGATGACGCCGTTTGGATGACTGAGACCCCGACAACCTTCTCGGTGCAGGCCAGTTCCTCCCAGACCGTGACCGTCAGCGTGGATGCCTCGGGACTTCCGGCCGGCATCTACAATCAGACCATCTCCGTCTCGTGCAACGATCCCGACGAGGCAGACGTGACGGTGTCGGTCCGCGTCAACGTGACCCAGGCTTTGGGACCGGACATCTGGATCCGTCCCTCGACCATCGTCGTGTCGGTGCCCTCCGGCCAATCCACGACGGAAACGGTCATGGTGGGCAATTCCGGAGGCGCCGACCTGGTAGTGAGCTCCGTCACCGACGACGCTACGTGGGTGTCAGTGAGCCCGACCTCGTTCACCGTGGCGCCGGGCGACAGCCAGGCGCTGACCGTCGAGATACAGGCAAATCCTGGCGAGGGCGCGCACCAGGCCACCATCACCGTTGCGAGCAATGACGCCGATGAACCGACCGTGCAGGTCTCCGTGACCGAGACCACCCGTGCCCTCCCGTGGGAACCTGGCACCCGCCTCGTGTTGGACGCGCCAGCGCCAAATCCATTCCGCACGACCACCGAGTTGCGATTTGAGCTCTCCCAACCTGCCGATATCACGTTGACGGTCCACGATCTGGCGGGACGAATCGTCGCGATCCTTGAGCAAGGGCCCCAAGACGCGGGCAACCACACGGTGCGCTGGACCGCGACCGAAGAGTCGGGGCGCCGAGTCATCCCCGGGCTCTACACCATCCGGCTCAATGCCGGCGACACCGTACGCAGCGTGAGGGCGGTGATGGTCCGTTAGGTCCCGGCGGGGGCTCGCGGAAAAGTGCCGCCGGCATCACGTGCAGGTGTGTGGTGGTGTCGCGTCGATGGAAATCGTCGGGCTCACCGGTCCACGATCCGGGAGAACCTCCGGTGGAGACTTCACCGAGAATCCACCTCGTCTACCCCTCCGAAGCGCTTCTCATTCATATAGGACATGTCCCATATGAATGAGAAGGAGACCGATTGCGAACCTCTTCTCCCCTGAACCTTGTCCCACAGCGTCACGGGAACCGGCAGACAAGAGGGACCTTCACCGAAGGCGGTTTCTGCGCCCCCCGAGCCGGCCGCGCCTCACACGACCCGGATGGCGAACTCAGGACAGGCCGAGGCGCAATAGCCGCAAAGAATACAGCCAGCCTCGTGCACCAGAGCCTTCTCGTTGACGATTGAGATGGCACTAGCGGGACAGGCCGGAAGGCAGACGCCACAGCCTTTGCACAGCACCTCCATGACCCGGATCCTGCGGGTGCGCTGCTCCAGGGTCTTCCACAATTCGTCGTCCACCCGGCCCTCAAACAGCGCCAGGTTGGCGTCGACCTCCCGGGTAGACAGCATGCCAACGGCGAGGGCCGGAACCCCGGCCAGGCTTCTGACCCATTGCAGGCTGGCGCGGGCATCCCGGATCAGATTGCCACCGGCCAGGGCCTTCATCGCGTAGATGCCTTTCCCGGCCGTCGCGGCGGTGGAGATGGCCGCGACCATTTCCTGAGCCGTCCCATCCATGATCCCGAGACCCTCGCGATTCACCAGAGGGTGGATCACGTCGACATCCTCTCGCTCCGCGGCTTTGCGCACTGCCCCGATCCGGTGCGTGGACAGACCCAGGAATCGAACCTTGCCTTCCTCCCTGAGGCGACGCATCTCGTCGAAGACACCTCCCCGCTCTATGAAGGGGTCGACCAGCCTCGCTCCATGCAGGTGCAGCACGTCGAGCCGCTCTATCTGCAACGCACGGAGCGCCCGCTCCACGTGTTCGCGGGCCGTGGCAGGATCCGGTGCATGCGTCTTCGACGCGATCAACACCTCCCCACCGAATCCCTTCAGCGCGGCGTTGATGTGTGCATAGGACCCGTACATGGCCGCGGTGTCTATCATGTTCGCCCCCCCCTCCAGCGCATGCCGAATGATCCTGCCGCCGTGGGTCGGCTCAAGGTCCGCCTGAAGGGGCCCCATCGGAAGCGTGCCGATGACAAGGGGGTGCACCAGGAGGCCGGTGCGGCCAAGACTCACGCGAAGAACGCTCATGAGAATCCCTCCAGGTCGACGTGGGACCGGGGTGAGGCATCGTCAGCGTCAGGCAGCATGCTACACGATGTCACGACAGGATGCCACCTTCCCGCATGAGGGGAAATGGACGCACGCGGGGGACATCGGGCGCTGGCCGCGGAGTCCTTCCCGCTCAAGATTCCGGGTCGCCTGACCGGTCACTTCTGCTCGCGCAAGAACACGCTGCGTGCCCACTGCTCGAAGTCGTGAGCCCGTGCACGATCAACCAGGTCAGAAAGGGGAATCCGCTCCATCAGTCGGCGGAGGAGCGCGCCGTAGCGCCGGTATGCCTGCGGCCCGGGAGCGATCAGTGCTTCCCAGGTGTGATTCCCTCGGGGGGGATCCGTCAGATCACCTGAGGCGACGACCGCGAATCCCTCGTAGAACCAGAGCGGTCCCATGGCGTCCTCGTCGCCGCCCAGGATCGACACATGCAGGCGGTGAGCGACCTCGTGGGCGAGGAGCCGCTGATATGCCTCCGGAGAACTCCCGTACTCCGGCGCGACCCTCATGTACTCCTCCGGCGTCACCGCCAGGAGGATTCCCCATTCCAGCGCAGCCGCGAGACCGGGCGTGGGAAGCGGCGTGGCGCCTGGCAGGGCGTACAGCTCCCTGATCCTCGCCCAGAGATCAGCCTGCCTGACGAAGATCTCGATACCACGGTCGAAGAAGACCCGCATGTACGCTGCCCACTCATGGTCTACGGCAAACGATGCGATCATCCCATGGGCCGACTCGACGGCATGGGCGAACTCGATCCGTCGCGACGTCAACGATGGCGAAAGCCGGATCGTCGCAGCGATATCAGGGCCTCCCGTAATGGCGCGATCGTCCGGTGTGCAGGTCACGTTTTGATCGCCTCGGGGGTGCCTGATTCGGGAGCAGAAGCCGGGGAACGAACCGTGTGAGATGAACGTGTCGGATGGGGCCTGCGCCTGTGACACCACGTGCGCGGCGACGAACCAAGACTGCTGGGAGGACTGGGTGTCATCGCGCAGGGAGGACGGCGGGAAGAGTGGTCGCCCGCGACGAGGCCGCTCCGGTGGAGCACGCCTTCCCCGACACGTGATGCGGGATGCAGCAGCGGCCATATGCCCGCGCCTTGGAGAGGCGATACATTGTGGGTGTGTGCGACCAGGCTTCCGCAGGAGCGCATCGCCTCGCATGAGGGGATGCGCACGGTACCCGGCGGGCTCACGAAAGAAGAGAGGGCCAGGCCGAGCGGGCCTGGCCCTCGAGACAAGTCGTCTGCTTAGCTCGCCAGGTAGGCGATGTCGCAGATCGGGCTGGTCGCGCTGCTGAATCCGGGGTTCACATGCAGCCAATTGCCGGACGTGCCGGGGGTGTGGCTGTAGGTGGTGCTTCCCACCGAATGCCCGGACAGATAGGTCGAGCCGCCGCCGAAGTGGAAAACTTCGCCGGAAGTGCTCTTGGCACAGGAAAGAGCCGATGTCTCGAACGAGCGTTCGGAGACGATCGTGGGCCTACGATAAGCCTTACGCATGACTGCCTCCTCTAAGTTTAGGTTACCGAGTTGGAGTGACGGGAACGCGAGCCGACAGCTTGCCACCGAGTAGAGTCACGATCCGGTACTGCACACCCTCCTTGGGGCCATGGGCCTTCTCGCCCACTTTTGCAGCCTGGAACGTCTGACCCTTCGCCGGCTTGGCGGCGAGGACGGCGGGTGCGGCCAGGCTCAGGATCAGCAGGGCGACCACGAAGTAACGCATCTCTGCCTCCTTCCTGAGGTCCGATCAGCCGATACTCCCCTTCTATGCCGGAGATCGGCGTTACTGAGCAACGACATGGTGGCCTATATACACGGGATCCTGCGCATGTCAACATCAAAAATGCGAGTGTCTGACTGCTGGAACCACCGGGTATGGCGACGGGTATGGTAGATGCGGGTGCCGGGCGTCCCGCATGCACGGATCTTGCGCCCGGCTCAATACTGAAGCATAGTACCAGCCCCTCTCTGAGGGGGCTTGAATCAGGAGCCATCATGGCATCAGCAGCATCCCTTCTCCCCCGGCGGGGAGTGAGAACCCAGTCTCTCGGCAGGGTCCTGAGCCTTCGAGGGCCCAGGCGCGAGGAGCAAGATCAGGCAGCGGTGCTCATGGAAGAGTCAGACGATGGTCTGATGGTCAGGGTGAAACGGGGAGACCACCAGGCATTCAGGATCCTGGCGGAACGATACCGCACCCGAGTGTTCCGTTTCATCTACAAGATGATTCACGATGAGGAAGTGGCCGAGGATTTGGCGCAGGAGACCTTCCTCCGTGTGTTCAAACGCGCCAACACCTACAAGCCCGGCAGCAACTTCTCCATCTGGCTCTACACGATCGCCAAGAACCTCACGTTCAACCGTGTCCGTGACGAGAAACGGCAGCCGCTTGGCCTTGCCGAACAGGTGGACCAGCGATACTGGGATGTCGCGACGGCTGACGTGGGGCCCGACCCGCTTGAAATGAGCCAGCGGGAGGAGATCCGGAGGACCGTCAACTCAGGGCTGGCCCAACTGCCGCCGAAGTTCAAAGCTGCCGTGATCCTTCGTGACATAGAGGGTTTCGAGTATGAGCAGATAGCGAAGATCCTGCGGTGTCCGCTGGGGACAGTGAAGTCCCGCGTCAACCGGGGCAGGCTCCGTCTGCGTGACCTCATCAAGGAAAGACTGCATGAGTACCTGGAATAGCCCGCCGTCCGGCGTGGGCGGCTAGTGGGAGGTGAAGACGGTGCATTGTCGTAACGTGCAAGCCAGGTTGTCGGAATACCTGGATTCATTCCTGAGCCCGCGGCATCGGCAGGAACTGGAGGACCACCTCCGGCAGTGTGACGCATGCCGGCAGGCATCCCGTGAGATGCGGCGCCTGCGGGATATCCTTGGGGGGCTCACCCCTGTGGATCCTCCCGAGAGCCTCGCATCCCGGATTGACCGAATTCCGTGGGAGACTTCCCAGGATCGGCCGTTGATCGGCCCCCAGACAGCTCGGATTGGCCTGGCCGTGCTGACCGCGACGGCAGCCGTGATGGTGGTGCTGCTGCGACCAACTCTGTCGGGTGCCCCCGCTCCGGGCATCCCGGCCGTCGCCCAAGAGCACACCGGATCCGCCGTCGTCGAAGTCCAGCAGCTCATGCTTCCTGAGGAACGCCAGGGGAGTCCCGACCCACAGTGGGCGAGGGTCTCCATGACGCGCGGCGTGCCTCTCGAAGGACCACGCGGTTCTGCGGCATCCACCCCACGACAAGACCGGGACGAGCTGATCTGGCAGGAGGTGCGCCGGGTGTCAGCATGCTCCCGGCGGTCGTTCTGATACCAACCGCCACCGCGACCTGGCAACGCCGACGATGAAGACCTCTGCCGCTGCGTGTGCTCTGCTGTGTGCCATCGGGGCGCATACCGCCCGCGGTCAGACGCTACTGCCGCAGATTGAATCCGAGCTAAACGTTCTGGTTGCCGCGGCTCGGCGCCACCTTGTGACGGTGATCGTGTCTCCGGCGGAAGGAGCGCGCCCCGTTCGATCGGTCCTGGTGGCTTCTGGGCTCTCACTGGACGACTCCTTGGTCGTCACGGCCGCCAGCGTGGTCACGGGACACACCGCCATCGAGATCGCCACTCATGACAACCAGACCCACCCGGCGGAGATAGTCGGCGTTGACGCACTGGGCGGCGTGGCTCTCCTTAAGACTGCGCGCGGGGTGCGGTCGGCCAGCATCGCGGCGGTAGAGGCGGGTACGCCGGAACCCGGAAACCTGGTCTGCCTCGTGACGAGCAGCTTCGAGGAGCGAGCCGGATTCAGTCTGGGCGCGATCACCTCCGTTCGCCCCGCCGGGATGAACGGTCAGGTTACCTCTGAGATCGAGGCCAGCGCCGCACCGCTGCCCGGGAGCGCCGGCGCGGTATTAGTCGAAACCAGAGGCAGCGTGACCGGGCTGGTAGTCGGCCGGCCAGGCCGTGCGAGAGACGGATCCTCTGGGGAGTCGGGTGTTCTGGCGGTTCCGTTGCACGAGGTGCTCCGCATCGCGGCGGAGCTGCGGGATCATGCCGGAGTCAGGCGGAACTGGCTGGGCGTAAGCGTGCAGGAGATGACTTCCGCACTGCGCGAAATCCTTGGCGTGGCTCCAGGAACGGGAGTGATCGTCATCGATGTCGACGCGCACGGCCCCGCGACAAAGGCAGGCCTGGAGTTGGGAGATGTGATTCTCTCGTGCGATTTGAAAGTGGTGCGCGACGCGGGGGAGCTCATGGCCTCAGTCGCGACGGCGCCGTCGAATGCACGCCTGCGCCTGCAGGTCTTCCGGAACGGCGAGACGCTGGAGCTGCCCGTCGTGTTATCGGAACTCCCGGCCCGTCAGGAGACGCCGCCGGAGCTGGAGGATGTGGGAGCGCCCCGCGAGGATCGAATCCGCGCCATTGAGGAGGAGATCGCGCGGCTCAAGGCCTCCCTCCCTCACAACAACCGGTAGCCTGCCGGTAGCCTGCCGGTAGCCCTTCATCCATTCGGTGGCTGCCTCCCGGCGGCCCCGGCAGAGGCAGAACTGCGATGCCTCCCTCGGGCCATTGTTCCCGGTCGGCTCCCCGTCGCTGCGGGCCTCGTCCCGCAGACGTCGACGGCCCGGTCTCGTTGATTGGCAGCCCGCGGGCACCACAGGATCAACGGCAACCACCGCCGATCCGTCCGATCCAAGGAGAGTGGATCAACCGCTTCTTCCAGGCCGACGGAGCCATCGCGTAGGGTGCCTGGATCCGATGCTCCTCAGTGCGGCCGGAGTCGCAGACCTTCCCGTGCGCTCAGGTCGTCTCCACTATGAAGTCCGGTTTCGGATTGGCCATGACGCTGGAGATCGATTCTCCCGCGTGGATGTTGCGCACGATGGCGGCCAACATGGGAGCAATCGACAGGATGTGCATGGTCGGCAGGCGACGTGCGGGAGGGATGGGGAGTGTGTCAGTCACCACGATCTCGCGTATTGCCACATGCTGGAGCCGAAGAGGAGCATCGCCGCTGAACAGGGCGTGGGTCGCCAGCACCCGGATGTCCGGGCGGGCGCCGAGACTCACCAGCGTTTCAACCGCAGTGAGGAGGCTCTTGCCGGTATCTATCATGTCCTCGATGATGATCGGGGTCTTCCCGGCGACGTCGCCGGTGAAGGTGCTCGGCTCCGCTTCATTGTGCCCGGGCCGGCGCTTGTACTGCACACCGAGGGGAAGCCGCAGGTCCATGGCCAGGCGCTCGGCGCGCTTCACGCCACCCGCGTCGGCAGCGATGACTACGCCGTCCTGGATGCACTCCGCACGGAGATAGTCCCGAAGCAGCGGATACGCGGTGAGATGATCGAGCACGATGGAGAAAAAGCCCTGAATGGCGGGCGAGTGAAGGTCAAAACTGATCACGCGATGAGCGCCCACCGTCTGAAGGATGTCTGCCACCATCCTCGCGGAGATCGGTTCGCGCGGCGCGTGCTTCTTCTCCTGCCTGCTATACCCGTAGTACGGCATGATCACGTTGATGCGACCCGCCGATGCCCGTTTCAGGGCATCGACCATGATGCACAGCTCCATGAAGTTCGTGTTGACCGGTTGGCACATGGTCTGAAACACAAACACGTCGGCATCACGGACGGTCTCCTCGTACGAAACATAGATCTCGCCATTGGCAAACTCGGTAATGGAGATCTTCCCCAGCTCAATGCCCAGCTCCCTGGAGAGCCTTCCCGCCAGGTCAGGGTTTGATCTTCCGGCGAACAGTTTGATTTCTCGGATCATGTTCCCTCCCCAGGATCGACGTTGCGCGAAGACCGCGGGATTCTCAGTGGTAGCACCCCGCCGCGCAAGGGTAATGCGTGTGTCTGCCGCCGCCCAGATCGGCACAGCATGTCGCCCGACACCACCGCAGGAGTCGAAGAGCCTCCGCCCCATGTCGGCGCCACACGCTGTCACGCTGGCGCGGCTGTGACAGTTCGCGACCTGGGAGAGCATACGCGCGGCGACGGGCGCGCGGCAGGACGGAGTCGCGAGCGGGTAGGGTCGGCGCAGATGGGTCGTCTCAGAAACGCGGGGACACGCGAAGGGGCACTCTTCGGGCGTCGTCGACAATGATCTCGGCGCCCTCCGGCGTGACCTCAAGGATTCCTGCCTCCACCTCGAACTGAAGCCAGACGCCGCTCGCTTCATGGCACAGCAGCGGTCCCGGGCGCAAGACGCAGAGAAGGGGCATGTGCCGGGCGAGGACTCCCAGTCTCCCGCTCAGGCCCGGAGCGACGACGCTGAGCACCCGAGCGGAGTAAACAGTCCCCACGGGTGTGACAACGGCGAGAGGATAGTCGGCCAGGTTCTCCATCGCGGGCTACTGCCGTGGCTCCGGCCGATGGAGGGTTTTCGCCTTCTCCAGAACATCCTGGAGAGTGCCAACCATGAAGAACGCTTGTTCGGGAACATCATCATGCAGGCCGGCGGCGATTTCGGAGAAACCGCGCACGGTATCCGCTGTCCTGACGTAGACTCCGGGAAGGCCAGAGTAGGGCTCCGCCACGAAGTTGGGCTGTGAGAGAAACCGGATTATCCTGCGTGCCCGTGATACGACCAGCTTGTCCTCGGCGGAGAGCTCCTCAACGCCCAGAATAGCAATGATATCCTGCAGCTCCTTGTTTCGTTGGAGGACTGCCTGCACCTTGCGGGCCGTCGAGTAGTGCTCCTCGCCGATGATGGCGGGGTGGAGCAACCGTGAGGATGATTCCAGAGGATCAACGGCCGGATAGAGCCCCAGCTCGGCGATGCGTCTGCTCAACACGACACTCGCGTCGAGGTGGGAGAAGGTCGCCGCGGGCGCCGGATCGGTGATGTCGTCGGCGGGGACGTACACGGCCTGCACGCTGGTGATGGATCCCCGGGCCGTGCTCACGATCCGTTCCTGCAGTTCGCCCATCTCCATGCCCAGCGTGGGCTGGTAGCCGACGGCTGAGGGCATTCGTCCCAGCAGTGCGCTCACCTCGGCACCCGCCTGGCTGAAGCGGAAGATGTTGTCGATGAACAGCAGCACATCCGTGCCAAGCTGGTCGCGGAAGTACTCTGCCTGGGTTATCCCGGTGAGGGCCACCCGAAGTCGTGCTCCTGCGGTCTCGTTCATCTGCCCGAACACCAGCACGGTCTTGTCGAGCACGCCACTTCGCCGCATCTCCAGCCACAGATCGTTTCCCTCTCTGGTTCGCTCGCCCACCCCGGTGAAGACGCTGTACCCGCCGTGCTCGGCCGCGACGGTTCGGATGAGCTCCATGATGAGGATGGTTTTCCCGACGCCTGCTCCGCCGAAGAGCCCCACCTTGCCGCCGCGGGGAAAGGGCGCCAACAGATCCAGCGCCTTCATACCCGTTTCGAAGACGTGCCCGGGGGGCACCTGGTCCTCGAACGATGGCGGGCGCCGATGGATTGGGGAATGGTGGTCGGTCACGACGGGTCCGAGACCATCACTTGGATTCCCCAGCACGTTCAACACTCGGCCAAGGCACCCCTTGCCCACAGGGACGGTAATGGGCCCTCCCAGGCTGCGCGCCAAGGCCCCCCGCCAGAGACCGATGGTGGAGCCCATGGCCACGCATCGGACAACGTCGGCCCCCACATGCTCGGCGACCTCGAGCACCAGCGGCTGCCCCTCCACGACGAACTCAGGCACGATCAGCGCGGTCCCAAGCGGCGGAACACCGGCACCGAAGAACTCCACGTCGACCACCGGTCCGATGACCTGGGTCACCTTCCCAGCGGGCTCGCCGGATGGATCGTGAATCACGCCGCCGCTCCGGCGTCGGTGGTGGCCACCACTTCCAGCAGCTCCCGGGTGATCCGGTCCTGCCGCGCACGGCGGTATCGCCTCATGAGCTCTACGAGGAGATCGTCGGCATTCGCCGTGGCCGATTGCATGGCCAGAGCGCGCGCCTCTTCCTCGAAGACCATGGAGTGGAGGATCGCCATGCGGAGTTGGGATCTGATGAGCCGTGGGATCACATGATCCATGAGCTCAGTGGATCCCGGCTCGATCTCAGGGCTGAGCCGGGAAAGCGCAGGCTCGGAAGCGGGATGCGCGGGGAGAAGAACCCGAATGGTGACGGCCTTTCTTCCCGAGTCCTCACGGGCAAACCCCACGATGATGACCCGCTGATATCCGCCATTCAGGTATCCGGCGGTGAGATCATCGGCCAGGGGGGCGATCTCCGCGGGGTACCCCCATCGCGGTCGCGTCATCATCGTGGCAGGGACGATACCGTGCGTCTTCATCACTTCGGCCAGCTTGGAGCCCACCGCCAGGAAGTCACGCTGGACACCCGGTTCCGGTCCCTGCAAGGCCGTCACGACGCGGACTACTTCGAGGTTGTGGGTTCCACAGAACCCTCGCTCGGAACCGACGACGACCGCCACGTCACGCTGAACCGGACGACGCCAGAGCAGAGGGTGTTGAAGGCCGTGCCGCAGCGTCAGCAACGACATTGCCCGCTCCAATCCGCGTGCGTAGGGAGCGACCTCGCGGAGCTGGATGCGGCATTTCCGCGCTCGGGCGGACGCGACCTGCGTGAGGGCATGCGTCATCTGACGCAGGCTATGGACTGCCCGGACATGATGTCTGATCTCGCGAATGGCAGCCATCTATGCCCGTCCTGCCACACCCAAAGCTATGACGAGCCCGGCGGCGGCCTTTCGGAGGAGTTCCTCGATCTCATGATCCAACGCCTGCCGTTCCATGATGAGGCGTTGGATTGCCGGGTATTGGCCGTCAACAAGGCTGAACAGCGTCGCCAGCGCCGAAGGCATGCGCTCGACCGGCACGGCGTCCAGGTGCCCGTTCACGCCCATCCACAGCATGACGACCTGCCGCCAGAGGGGAAGGGGGGCGCCCACGGGCTGCTTGAGGATCTCCACGAGACGCGCACCCCGTACCAACTGCTGCTGACTTGCCTGATCCAACTCGGTCGAGATCTGAGCAAACGCCACAAGATCACGGTATTGCGCCAGATCGAGGCGCGTCCTAGCTGCCACCTGCTTCATGGCCTTGGTCTGGGCATGCCCACCCACCCGTGACACGGAGAGGCCCACATTCAACGCCGGTCTGACGCCGGAACGAAAAAGGTCCGCCTCAAGGTAGATCTGGCCATCCGTGATCGAGATGATGTTGGTGGGTATGTAGGAAGCGTAGTCACCCTCCAACGTCTCGACGATGGGAAGTGCGGTGAGGGAACCCCCCGTTCCGTGCACTCTCGCTACCTCCAGTTCGTCGTGACGGGGATGAGCCGCCAGCGCCTCCATGGCGCGGCCTTTGCCGTCTTCGCCCTCCCACGCGGTCCCATCGACCGCGTCATCAAGGTGTGCCGGGTCTGTCGAGCGGTCTCGGGGCAGTAGCACGTAGCGCTCGAGGAGCTTGGCGGCCCGCTCCAGCAGACGAGAATGTATGTTGAAAATGTCGCCCGGGTAGGCCTCGCGACCGGGAGGTCTCCGGAGGAGAAGCGAAATCGAGCGGTACGCCATGGCATGCTTGGAAAGGTCATCGTACACCACCAGGGCATGGCGCCCCTGGTCCCTGAAATGCTCCCCGATGGCGCATCCGGTGTACGGCGCGATGTACTGCATGGTGATGGGATCGGCGGCCGTGGCGGATATGACGACCGTGTGGTCCATTGCCCCGTGGGAGCGCAACATGTCTACCACCGACACCACGCTCGACAGTTTCTGACCGATGGCGACGTAGATGCAGAGGACACCGGAGTCCCGCTGATTGAGGATGGCGTCCAATGCAAGGCTGGTCTTCCCGGTCTGACGGTCACCGATGATCAGCTCTCGCTGCCCTCGCCCCAAAGGGATCAGGGCATCGATGCAAGTGAGCCCTGTCTGCAAGGGTTCCCGCACCGGCTGGCGTTCGGTGACCCCAGGAGCAGGGGCCTCCAAGGCACGAACCGTGAGGCCGTTGTTGCGAACGTGGCGCTGCAGGAAACCGCGCTCCCCTGACGGGCCTGAAGAGGCGGCGACATGTGGGGCGGGACCGGCGACCTCACGAAAGGTTGTCGCGTCGATCGCACCACGACCATCAATTGGTTCAGCCAAAGCGCTTACGACACGACCCAGCAGTTCCTCGCCCACCGGCACGGAGAGGACGCGGTCGAGCCTGCGGGCAAGCCCACCCTGAACTACCGAACTGGCATCGCCCAGGAGGATCGCGCCCACTTCATCCCGCTCAAGATTGAACGCCATGCCCCGCACGCCGCCCTCGAACAGCAACATCTCCTCGGTCATGACATTCGGGAGGCCGCGCACCCGGGCGATGCCCTCCTGCACGTGGACTACTTCGCCGACCTCCTCGTTTCGCATCTCCTCATGGAACGATGCCAAACCTCCCCGAACGGCGCGAGCGATGCGCGCCGTGTCCAGGTATTCAGCCACGCAATCCCGCCAATCCGGCCACGTCCCGCTGCATCGCCTTTCGCACCTCGACCAACCTTGCCCTCACCGAGGCATCAACAAGCTCGTTGCCCACCCTGATCAGCAGACCACCCAGCACCGATGGGTCCACGAATGTCTGCACGCGGACCGGTCTGCCAAACCTCCTGGTCAACGCCTGTTCCAGTCGTGCTCTCTGGTTGTCATCCAAAGGCACCACCGCGTGCACCTCCGCGGTGATGGTGTCGGCTGCGGCCGCCACCGTGTCCAGATAGCGCTCAATCGTTTCGCCGATGAGACGCCCATTGCCGTGCTGGGTCATCGCGACCAGATGACCGGTGACTAGTTCGCCTGCGACCTCCTCCAGCGCCTGCGCCACTCGTTCGGCTCGACGGTCCTCCGGAATCTCAGGATCTCTGAGGGCGCGGAGGAATCTGCTGTCCCGCTTGAGCAGTTGGCTGATGACACGCAGCTCGGCCTCCACCGTCGCGGTCTCGTGACGGGCCCGCGCGAGCACCAGCAGCGCTTCGGCATAGCCCTCCGCCAGGGAGAGGTTAGCCACCCTCCTGCTCCAAGTCAGCAATGACCCTGTCGACGAGCTGGCGGTGCTTGTCGCCATCGAGCTCTTCGTGGACGATGCGGGATGCCGCTTCCACTGCCAGATCCGCCACCGTCTCTGCCAGTTCGGACAATGCGTGCCGCCGGTCCCGGGCGACCTCCAGCTCGGCCTGCTTCATGACTCGGGCAGCATCCTGCCGGGCCTCATCGAGAATGCGCAGACGCTGGGCCTCGGCTGCTCCCCTGGCCGTGTCCACCACATCCCGCGCCTCCTCCTGGGCGGCAGCGAGCATCCGCTCCCGCTCCCTTGCAGCAGCCTCCGCCCGGACTCTGGCCTCCTCGGCCTTTGCCAGACTCTCCTGTATCCGTTTCTCCCGTTGTTGCACCAGAAACAGCATGGGGCGGTAAGCATAACGGCCCAGGAGGAAGAGGACGAGGAGGAAGCTGATCCACGTCCAGATCATGAGACCGAGATCCAGCTTGAGAAGCCCCTCGGTGGGGGCGCCGCCGCCTGCCGCTGCCATCAAGGGAACGACCCAGAAGGGAGATCCGGCCACCGGCGCTATGCCTTGAACGCCAAGAACAGGGCTATGACCAGTGCGTAGAGCGCCAAGGCTTCAACGAATGCAATGCCCATGACCATCAGCCGCTGGATGGCCCCGGCCGCCTCCGGCTGTCGCGACACCCCCTCGAGCCCCTTCCCCACCATAAATCCCATGCCGAGGCCGGTGCCCATGGCCGCCAAACCGATGGCCAGTCCGGAACCGAGCCAGGCCAATGCAACGCTATCCACGCGGATCCTCCCTTGGCTTACGCCTCGCCCACCACCTCAGACAGGTAGATGGCCGTGAGCATGGAGAATATGTACGCTTGCACCAGGCCCACGAAGATCTCAAACAGCGACATGAGCACGGCGCCTACGAGCGGCACTGCCTTCAGGAACCAGAGGCCCGTCGCCGACATCCCGAGGAACACGAGAATCAGTAGGTGGCCTGCAAGCATGTTCGCGAAAAGCCTGATCGCAAGACTGAACGGTCTCGCGAGGGCGCTGATGATCTCGATCGGTACCATCAGGGGCAACAGCATCGTGGGAACACCTTCGGGAACGAACCCGCGGAGGTATCCTCGAACCCCCCGGAGGCGCAGGCCCTCGACCTGGACCAGTACGAACACGAACATCGCAAGGGCGGCCGTGACGCTGATGTTGCTGGTGGCAGAGTAGGAGAATGGCAACGGCACGAGCCCTACCCAGTTGCTCACGAGTATGAAGAAGAACAGCGTCGCGATCAGGGGAAAGTAGCGGACGCCGCGACTTCCCATGTTTCGCTTTACGATATCCTCTCTGATGAACAGAAGCATGGCCTCCAGGACGGTGCGCAGTCCTCTGGTCGCAGGCCCCGAGTGCCGGGAGGCCACGAGGAAGACCCCCACCAGCACCGCGCACCCTGCCCACATGAACAGGACAGCCTCGGTGATGTCGAGCCTCAGTCCCGCGGCATCGATTCTGAGAATGGTGTGCAGGCGAAGGTGGTCGACGGGATTGCCTGATGCAGCGAGGGTGTTCATGGCAGAAGCCGTCGCAGGATGCGCGCCGTCTGGATGGCGTACCCCGCCAGCAGGGCCAGCATCATGGCCAGACTGTCAGCCCCGGCTGCGATGCTTCCGGCCAGCACGACGGCGAGGAGGGCGAGACGGGCGACGAATCGCCACGCGATCCGCCGGGCGGAGAGAGTGAGAGACGAACCGGTGAACGGGCGCAACGCCAAGGATGAGTCCGCCGTTCCGAGCACGGCGCCTACCGCAACGGATATGATCGCGTTCACGGATCAGCTCCGCACTGCCCGGTAGAGATCCCAGAACCCCGCGGACGCGCCCAGGACGAATCCGGCGACGAAACACCAGGGCGCGCTGTGCCAGCGCGCGTCCAGGGTCCGCCCCAGCAGGCTACCGATGAGCACCGACGCCAGCATCTGGGTTCCTGCCATGGTCAGTGAGCGAGAGGACAGGGTCATGGCGACTCCGTCCAACGTGCCGGTAGCGAACCGGCTTCCGTCACACTATCATTCACGTCATTCGCCTCGGTTATCTCAGTAACAAAGCGAAGAAACGTCTCCGATGATCGAATCGCAACAATCCAAGTCCAACGGAATCATGATCTCGCCCGCCATCGCCGGGAGTCTCGCCGCCGGTGGGGCCATCGTTGCGCTGGAGACGGCGGTTTTCACCCATGGCCTGCCCCGGGACGCCGCCGTGCCGTGCGTCCGTGAGATCCGAACGTCCGTGAAAGCAGAGGGGGCCGATCCGGCCATCTGTGGGGTCGTGGAGGGGCGGCCCACCATCGGGATGTCCGACCTCGAGATCGAGTGTCTGCTGACGGCCGAGGGAGAAAAGACCTCGCCGGCAACCCTTCCCCGTGTGGTCGGCCTCCGACAGTGGGCGGGGACAACGGCCGGAGCCACGATGATCCTCGCCCATCACGTGGGCATCACGTGCGTGGCGACGGGCGGCATCGGTGGCGTGCATCCGGGGGCAGGCCATGACGTCTCTGGAGACCTGACCTGCCTCGGCAGGTTGCCTCTCATTGTGATCTGCTCCGGGGCCAAAGCGATTCTAGATCTCGACGCCACCATGGAGGTTCTGGAGACGCTCGGCGTAACGGTGGTCGGGTACCGCACCGACGAGCTCCCCGGCTTTTACACGTGCACGACGGGGCGCCGGCTTCCCGGTCGGGTTGAGTCGCCGCATGAGATCATGGCGGTGTGGCGCGCAGCGCGATCGGTGGGGAGCCCCGCGTCCCTGGTGGTCATGAACCCTCCACCGGCTCATCTCGCGTTCGACGCACCGGCCGTGGAAGCCGCCGTCCGGCGCGCGCGACAGACCCCCTGTGCCGGCCCGTCCGCCACCCCTACCCTGCTCAGACTGGTTCAGGAGGATCTTGGCCCCCGATCGGTGCAGCTCAACCAGGCCCTTCTTGTGGCGAACGCCCGGCTGGCTGCCCAGGTCGGAATCGTCATCTCTCGGGAAGGCTACTCCAGGTAGGTATACCCTTCCAGGCCCTCCTCCAGGAATTTCTGGATTCGGGCGCTCTCCTTGATGGTGATGCGCTTCCTCTCAATGCTCTCTTCGACCGCACGTCGGAACATCGTCATGATATCGCGCTTCTGGTACTGCATGTACGCGAGCGCATCACGCACGGTATCACCTTCCACGATCTTGTCGATCCTGTAGGTGTTCTTACCCGTGATGCTCACGTGCACGGTGTGGGTATCACCGAAGAGATTGTGAAGGTCGCCAAGCACCTCCTGGTATGCCCCGACGAGAAACACCCCGACATGGTACGGATCCTTGCGGAGTTCATGCAGGTCGATGGTGTTGCGAACGTCGCGAAGGTCGATGAACTGATCGATCTTCCCGTCCGAGTCACAGGTGATATCGGCGAATGTCGCCTTTCGGGTCGGTCGTTCCTGGAGGCGATGGATGGGAACCACCGGAAAGAGCTGCTTCACCGCCCAATGATCGGGGAGGCTTTGGAAGATGGACAGGTTGCCGTAGTAGATGTCTGACACGAACGAGTCCAGATGCTCGAATTCGTCCGGCACATAGTCCAGCCCGCGCACGATCTTGGCAATGCCCACGCAGATGAGCCAGAACAACCGTTCCGCCGTGGCTCGTGCTTCAAGCGAGAGCATCCCCACGTTGAAAAGGGTCAACGCCTCGTCTCGTGCCTGGATGGCGTCGTGATAGGACTCCTGGAAGTTCTTGACGGAGAGGCTGCGCAGGATCTCCAGAAGGCCACTCACGGGCTCAGGGGGCGCGGCGGGTATCTCCGGCATGGCAGTCTCGGTGCTGAACTCGCTGGTGCCCAGCACGTTGAACACCAGAACCGAGTGGTAGGCCACCAAGGCGCGACCGCTCTCGGAAATGATGGTGGGATGAGGCAGCCCATGAGCGGCACAGGTTTCGGATATGGCGGACACCACGTCGCTGGCGTACTCGAGCAGCGTATAGTTGGCGCTGGACGAGAAGTTCGTCATGCTCCCATCATAGTCGACGGCAAGACCTCCTCCAACATCGAAGTAGCGGATGCCCACGCCGAGTCGCATCATCTCCGCGAAGAGCCTCGTGCTCTCCCGTAACGCATCCTTGATGCTCTGAATCGCAGTGATTTGAGAACCGAGATGGAAGTGGAGAAGCTGAAGGCAATCTAGCATCCCGGCCCGCTCAAGCTTCTGGATGGCCTCAAGGATCTCGGAGGGAAAGAGTCCGAACTTGGATCGGTCGCCACCGGAACCTTCCCACTTTCCCTTGCCCCGCGCCGCCAGCTTGGCCCGGATGCCGATGACGGGGCGCACCTTCAACCGGCGTGCGACCTGGATGACGATGTCGAGTTCGGAAGGCTTCTCGACCACGATGAGGACCAGTCTGCCAAGCTTCTGTGCCCAGAGGGCTATCTCGATGAACTCGGTGTCCTTGTAGCCATTGCACACGATGGGAGCGCCCGGGGTGTCGAGTGACGCCACCGCGATGAGGAGTTCGGGTTTGCTCCCTGCCTCCAGACCGAAACGGTACGGCCTGCCGAATTCGATGATGTCCTCGACCACTTCCTTGCTCTGGTTCACCTTCACGGGATAGGCGCCAAGGTAGCCGCCTCCGTAGCCATAGTCGTGCATCGCCTGCTGAAATGAGGATTGGATCTCGTCGATTCGCTGTTTCAGGATGTCAGTGAATCGAATGAGAATCGGAGGCGTGATGTCACGCATTCGAAGTTCATCGACAAGTTCTTTGATATCGAGGTAATGATCTCTGTTCTTGTGCGGGAGAACGATGACGTTGCCCTTCCCATTGATATCGAAGAATCCCTTGCCCCAGTTTTTCAGGCCGTAGAGTTCCCGCGCCATGTCGACTGACCATCGTTCCAACGCCGTCTGTTCCTTTAGCTTGATCTTTTGCCTCATGCACCACCTCAATGGAATTGGGAGTGACAGTCAAGTATCCATCCGCGCGTGTCGGCGCAAGGGAATCGGTGCCTCCGTGCACCCTGAACCCCATGCCGGACCGTCAGCTCCTTCGACGGCAATGCCCCGGTGTCGCCCCCGCCATGTAGGAGGGTCAGTGCGGATCTGTCCGGTCGATGATCATGACGGTGATATCATCGGACTGCTCCGTGCCTGCCGCGTACCGCCGCACCGAGCGAACCAACGCATCCGCGGCGTCTTCCGCGCTCCTGTTCAGCGTGCGGCCGACAAGGGCCAGCAGACGATCCATTCCGTACATGTCGCCATGCCGGTTCTGGGCCTCAACCACGCCGTCGGTATACAACACCACGCGATCACCAGTGCGAAAGGGAAGATGGCGCACCATGCGAGGCAGGGCCGGGAACAGTCCGATAGGCAGGCCGGTGGCCGGAAGCTGGGTGACGTCGCCTTCACCCGTGATCAACAACCCGGGATTGTGGCCGGCGTTCGAGAACACGAGCATGTCGTTCTCTACCGCGGCCATCAAGAGCGTGATGAAGGTTCCCGCGGGCATGATCTTGGACAGGTGCGCATCGATGGTCACAGTCTGAGCGAGCAGATCGAGCTCTTGCTCACCGAGGTACCGGAGCAGACCGGAGAGGCTCGCCATCCATAGCGCGGCGCCCGGACCCTTGCCGCTTACGTCGCCCACCATGACATAGTAGCGCTGTCCCACGGCGAACCCGTCGTAAAGGTCCCCCCCCATGCGCCGAGCGGGGAGATTGACTGCTGAGATTCGCAGACCGGCGGGGGGATCGAAGCTGCGCGGCAGCATCTTTCGCTGGAAGGACTGCGCCACGGAGAGTTCCATCTCCATGCGTCGCTTCCTCAGTTCCGCCTCGTGCATCCTGCTCTTCTGGAGGGCAAGGCTGGCGACGACCGCGAAAGCTTCGAGGAGGCCCTGGTCGTCACGACTGAAACAACCGCCCTGTCGGCGGTTGAGTACCTGAATGGTGCCCAGGATGCGGGAACCCGCCTTCAATGGCACGCACAGGTAGCCCCGAGTGGTGAATCCCGTCATATCCCCCACCCCTGCATAGTGGCGCGGATCATGGGAGACATCCCCGATGTTCGCCGTTTCCCCCGTCCGCGCGACCCAGCCCGCGATGCCGGTGCTCAGGGGGAATCCAACCCTCTCCATGACGCGCGGGGGTAGATTGGTTGACGCCGCCATCATCAGACGCCGGCGGTGGTGGTCCAGGAGAAAAACGGATGCCGCCTCGGCATGCGTGAGCCGACGCGCCGCGTGCATGACATGTCGCAGGACGCGGTGAAAGTCATGTTCCCGAAGAACCGACTGCAACGCGTGAAGCAGAGCCGCGCTTCTTCCGTCCAATGTGCACTCCCGCGGAAACCGCCCCGTGGCGGAAGGAACACGGTACGCGCGACAGGGGCAAGCAGTGGCTCGGCGGGGCTCCGGCCCGGCCACCAGAGTCGTCAGGAGTTCATTTGGGAGCTCGCCGACCCGGAGGAGCCGGGGATGGCTCATCCCTGTCGGCGGTTGGTGGGCTCCCGGTGTCCGCCGTCGGGCGCGTCACCTCTCTCGAACCCACGGATGCGGGCCGTGACCACCCCCTGGAGATGCCCCGCCGCCCGGGCGACGGGCTCGCTGAGTCGCTCAGTGAATTCGGTTGGCATGGCGATGCGCACGCCCCACACCTCCCACCGCGGGAAGCTGTCGGGGCCGTGGATGGCTTCCAGATGCGCGAGGAGAGTGGCGACATCGGTGTGGTGGAACGACGGTGCGTGCAACCGGCAGCCGCCCGTGATCAGGTCGATCTGGCCGATGGGCTGCCCGACGAGGGCATCCAGCACGATGAGGTGGCCGATCCTCCCTACCCAGTCGTCCAGTTCGAACAGATCGCCCTCAATGCGATGAAACGCGACGCGTCGACTCCACTGGGCCTGGATCCGAAGGCGCTCCAGCACCACATGCCCCACCCCGTCGTCCCCCAGCAAGGGATTCCCGGCGCTGGCGACGAGTATTGGAGAGCGGGGAATCGACTCAGGTATGGACTTCGAGGTCGTACCGGCAACTCTCCCAAGTGCGGTCCGTGTGTACCAGCTTGAGCCGGGATTTGGTCACCTTTCCCAGATACCCCAGCAGGTAGGTGCCGAACAGGGTGCACAGATCCCCTCCCAGGTCAAGGTGCTCCCTCCTGCAGAGATCGCGAACGAAGCATCCTTTGACGGAGACCTTCAGCGACCCGTTCTGTCGGGCCGTATCGCCAATGATCCAGGCGGGATTCAACCCGTCACGTACGACCTGTATCGCCTGGTCGAACGTCTCGGGAAGCTGGTAGCGGGGCAACTGAGCCGCCAACGTCGTGCCCGCCATCCGCCCGACGGCGGGGAGTGCCGCGCCAAGCGTCTGACGGAGCACCGAGGCCATGGAGAGCAGACGGATGCCCAGATCCTCAAGCGCCTTCTCCCGTTCCGCGGCCTCTGCGGAGACACCCAACTCCGGCGGGGTGCTGAGCCCCAACCGCGACGCGAGCCTCACTGCGTAATCATCATGATAGAAGTTCCGGCTAATCAGTATCCCTTGGTGATCGATCGCATCTGCGGGGCAGATCTTTGAGCAGCTCAGGCAGCCGAAGCACATCTCAGGCCTCGTGACCACGGGGAGCCGTTTGGCTTCGTCGAACTCGAACACGTCGGTCGGACACTCGTCGACGCAGAGCGTGCACCCGACGCAGGCCTTGTCATCAACCTTGATTGTGACCATGATCCTATCTCCTCCCGATGGTCCTCAGCGTAACCCCATTCCTTCGAAGGGCGATCTCCAGCGGCATTCTGCCGGCGGCGTGGGTCGCGCATGAGAGGCAGGGGTCAAAGCACCGCAGGGCGAACTCCATGGCATTGGTCAGAGTTGCTTCGCCCTGGGGCATGTAGTGCCGGGCCAACGACGTGATGGAGGCATCGATGGCGCGGTAGTTGTTCTGCGTCGCAACGATGAGGTTGGCACTCAGCACTCGGCCTGAGCTGTCGGCCGTGTAATCATGCACCAGCAAGCCGCGTGGGGCCTCGATGGCGGCAACGAACCTGCCTTCTTTAGGCGTAGCCGCCACTCGCGTCGGCGAATCGGGGAGCGGCGCCGAGGAGATTTCCGCCATGCGTTCCGCGCAGTAGAGCAGTTCAACCAGTCGGGCTTCGATGTACGTAACCGGAGAGAGTGCGACGCCATGTCGCTGCCGGTATTCCTGGAGCAGCGCATTCGCACGGGGCGTGCTCATCGTCTTCGCGATGTTGAGGCGGGCGAGCGGCCCGACGAGATACTCCTTCTCCGGCGCTCCGCGGAGCGTCACCGATTTCATGTACGAACCAGGCATCACATGCTCGACCAGGTGGGTAGCGTAGTCCGCCGGTGCGAACCTGCGCTCCACGCTGCCGCCCTGGTCGATGACCGCCACATCGCCCGCAAGGAAGGAGAACGCCCCGCGGTCGGTGATCGCCAGGCTGTGGAACGGCAACCGGGATGACTGGCTCGCGTCGCGAAAGTCCTCGAGCTTCGACATCACCACAGCGGCCAACTCCGTCACGAGGCTCATGGACTCCCTGCCCCACTCGGCGATCTGCCCCATCTGCTCGGCGCTGGGCCTTGCTGACATGCCTCCCGGCACGGCCGCCACCGGATGAACGCCCCGGCCCCCGACGATCTCCACGACCTTCTGCCCTATGCTCCGAAGTCGGAGGGCCTTCTTGGCCACATCGGGGTGGGCCTTGAGGATACCGAAGATGTTGCGTTCGGCGGGATCTGAACCGATGCCCAGCGTCACGTCGGGGCCAAGCAGCACAAACGTGCTCAACGCGTGGGAGTGGAGAACATGACCCATATAGAGAAGCTCGCGCAGCATCGTCGCCGTGGAGGGCACCGTGAGGCCGAGCCCGTTCTCGATGGCCATGACGGACACGATATGGTGCGCCGCCGGACACACGCCGCAGATGCGGGCGGTGACCTGCGGCATACGAAAGAGCTCCATCTTCTCCAGAAGCTTCTCGAAGCCTCGGATTTCCAGCACCTGGAGGTGGCCGCGTTCAACCTGGCCCTTGTCGTCGATGTCGATGAAAATCCTGGCGTGGCCTTCGATTCGGGTGACGGGATCGACGGTGATGGTGGTGGACATTCTCGGCCTCCTCAGGAAGTGGCGGCCTGCGAAGGCCCGGCCCATTCCCGGATCTCAACCGTGGGCTTCTTGTAGATGGTGGGGGACGCCATGGCGTAGGCGAAGAAAGTATTCGCGTTCATTTCCAAATAGGAAACGGTATCCTTCCTGGGGATGCCGCAGAGCTTCTCCATCCGCTCGGCCAGTTCGGTACGGGTGTCGCGGTTCGGGTCGGTCAATACGTCCAGCGATGGTCCGGCGCACCCGGTGCAGGCCACCCCGATCTTCGGGCACGGCGCCAGACACCGGTTGAGCGAAACGGAGCCGAGGCAGATGATGCCCTGGGAAAGAAAACACAGATCAGGATCATCGCCGACGACGGCGGCTGGCACGAGTTGTACTCCGGCGCGTTTCTGCATTTTTCGGTTGCAGTCCGCGCACACCGAGCGGTGGGTGAGGCCGGGCTTGGAGCTGTCCAGCAGATTGTGGAGCCCTGCGGCCACAAAGAACGGGTGCGGAGGACAACCCGGGAGGTAGAGGTCGACCGGCACGTACTCATCGATGGGTCTCACGCTCTCCTCCAGGCTCGGCACCCCGCTGTCGGGTCGCTCTCCTCCCGCGTTGGTCGGCCCCCTCTCATACACGGCGTCGAAGACGTCGTCTTTGCGGTAGAGCCACCCGACTCCCGACGGACCCCCGTATACCGCGCATGTACCATAGGCGACGAGCACGTCGACACTCCCACGTATCTTGTGGAGCGCCTCCAGGTCATGCTCGCTTCGAACGGCGCCCTCCACGATCCCCACATTCGCCTTCGGGTACGTCTTCTGGTCGAC
The DNA here is from genome assembly GCA_025453925.1 of Candidatus Eiseniibacteriota bacterium. Taxonomy (GTDB): domain Bacteria; phylum JAFGKV01; class JAFGKV01; order JAFGKV01; family JAFGKV01; genus JAFGKV01. The sequence goes on from JALOPK010000003.1 coordinate 50,926, forward strand.
GAGAACTGGCGACCTGACGATCTCCATGTCATCAAGCAGGCCGAAGAGCTTCTCGTGAAGATCGACAAGCGCCACATGACAGCCGGAGCAGCCCGACAACCACTCGGTCGACACGGTGGCCTTCATTTCGCTTCCTCCCAGATGAGTTCCTTCAGGCAGGCGTTGGGGCCGGCATGAAGGATCTCGAGGTGCACCGTAGCGTTGGGCATGACCCGCTCCATGGCCCCCGCAAACACGCCGTGCGCCATGTAGCAGAGTGACTGCTTCTGCTCGTGGGCATAGCAAAACAGGGCATTGCGTACCATGCAGGTGTGGAAGGCAAGGCGAATCTTCTTCTTCCCATCCTCTTCGATTATCACGCCGCGATCCCCCTCGAAGGGGGCGAAATCCCAGAAGATACCGCGGGCAGTCAGGGCATTCCGAAGGATGTCGACGGCCTTGAATGGATCACTGGTTTGCTCGGCGGCCTGGACTGCCTCCTTCCCGAACTTCTTGCCAGCCAGCACGGAGAGGGAGAGGCTACTCCTACCGAGGTTGTTCTCACACGCGTGCGCCAGGGCGCCGAGGAAATAGGAGACCTGGTGGATCGCGGCATGGTCATCGGTCATGGTATTGCTCCTTCCATGAGCCCTGTAATAAAACAGCATATGTCTTCGGGAATGCAGTACGCATTCGGTCCAGCGCACGAACGCCGTCGCCTTTGGAGTTCGGCTCCGCGACGGCCCGACCGGCCTGCCGTGCCACGCATCCTCGACGTTGGAGCCGAGGGGGCTTCGCGTTTATGGGGCCAGCGTGTTTGACGAAGTCTGCAACCGCCGTGCCGCACGATTCCCGCAGTTGGTGACCACCCATTTGATGCGATCCCGCTGAGGGTGAGATTCCCGGCACGGGCCATGCTCATTCCACCAACCTGCATCGCGGTGACGCAGTGTGGGCCAGCCTTGCGCGGCCCGGTCAAGGTCCATTGGTTGCACATAGGTGTCCCCCGACATCGAGGGCGCCCCGCAACGCGTGCGTGGTCGCCGCGCGCGGCTTCTTTCGGTCAGGCAACAAGCTCCGGCCATGAGGAGGCGAGCGCGTGACAGTTATGAACGCCTGTGCAGGGATGGGTCACGAAGTGATCGTGCCCATCGCCTCGCGGCGAACGTTCGTGAGAAGGCGCCAGCCTTCTCCGAGAGAGGAGTACGTGACATGGCAATAAGGGATACGCTCGAGATGCTGGCGAAGACCCCCGGAATCACTTCCGCGATTCTGGTGAGTCGTGATGGGTTCGTGATTGAGGCCATCGCGTCATCGAACGTGGACGTTGAGGCAGTGGGCGCCATCATATCCACCGGCCTCGGCACAGCGGAAATGATGGGGAGCGGCCTCGAGCAGGGCGCCTTCAATCAGGCAATGATGGAGTTCGACCAGGGCGTCGCATTCCTGAAGGGCGTGAGTGACCAGGCCATGCTCGCGGCGACCGCCACGACAGGCGGGAATCTTGGCGCGATTCGGATCGCGGTGCGCAAGGCGGCGGAACAGTTGGCGCCGGAGGTATAGACTCGCGTTCGCCGCCCTTCCCCCGTGGATGGCCGTCCGGAAGGGAGTGACTGACGCGTGGTGTGCCGTGCCATGACCGCAACCGTGCAGGCTGACGAACCTGTTCAGGAGCGCCCAAAGGCGCAGCAGCTGTCGATGCGACTCGTCGATGGCTGCGATTCGCATCGGGGCATGATTCGGGTGCTCGTCGTCGGCTCGGAGCAAACCTTCCAGCTGGGCTCCGAACCTCGCCGCTCTGCGCGTCAACCTTGCTGTTGATCGTGGGTGAAGGCGAGGAGTTCCGCACTCACCAATGTGTGCCGAAGTGCCGTGCTCATCTGTTTTCGTATGATGACGAGGAGCGACTTCGGTCCTTCGTAGAGTGCAGGCTCATCGCTCACAACGCGATTCGCTCCCTCTTTGCACTCGGCGGTTCATTGCCGTCAGGAGGGATCCGATCGATTCTGCCCATCTTGGAATCCGAACGGCGCAGTGGCAGACTGGTCGTCCAGCCCCGGGATGAATCCCGCGACCAGATCACACTCTGGGTTCGGGACGGAGAGCCCCTTGCGGCCTATTCCGAGGGGATGAGACTGGATGAGCCGCTGAAGCTGATCGGCGACGTGTTTGACGGGTGGTTCGGTTTCATCGAAACCGCGGTCGACCGGGACATGCTGATGCGTTTGGACGCCTGGTCCGATCAGGTGTCAGGAAAGAACGTGGGCGTGCAGACGGACCGCGAAGCCGGGGGGCTTCGGCAGCGGCTGCGGGTGGCCCTGATGACCGCCCGGACGATCGGCGAGATGCGGGAAGCGGTCGAGTCACTCCTGGACGCGGGGATTGACAGGGCTGCCGAGGACGGAGACACCTCACAGATGGACAGACTCGCCGACGTGTCCATTCTCCTTCAGAAGAATCAGATCGAAGAGGCGTTCAAGCTCCTCACGGTCATGCTCCGGTAAGGCGACTCAGGAGGCCCCGATGTGCCCGCTCAGCAAAGTCCTTATGTTGTCCGACGAGCGCGAGAAGATCGAAACGGTCCTGGATGTGCTCATCGAAAGGAGCGGAGGACTGTGTGCCATACTCATCACCAAGGATGGCCACACCATCTCTGCCCGTGGAAACGTGTCATTCCTCAACATCACCGCCCTGGCGACGCTGGTTGCGGGATCGTTCGCCGCCACTCGGCAAGTCGCCGCCCTCTTGGGCGAAAAGGAGTTCTCAATTCTCTTCCAGCAGGGTGCGACCCGCCACGTTCACATCTCACTGGTGGCCGGCACGGCCATGCTCATCGTGGTGTTCGAGGATTCCACCCGCATCGGGCTCGTACGCCTGCAGGCGAAACGGGCCGGAGATGAACTCGCCACCCTGATGAGCGCATCCCGCGAACGTACGGAACGGGAGGAACTGATCGTGGCCCAGTTCAAGGAGTTCGCTGCGAGCCTCATTGACAGGATTTTCAGCGAGTAGTGTCGACTATCAATTTTGCCACTCGCGAAATCAACTTCAAGATTGTGTATTATGGGCCGGGGTTGAGCGGCAAGACTACGAACCTGATCTACATGTACCGCAGGCTTACGGATGATAAGAAGGGCCAGCTCATCAC